>PLZX01000353.1:3688-18228 GCA_003152325.1 Bryobacterales bacterium
CGCACTTCGAATTCCATCAGCTTGCGTTTGCCATCCGGCATGTTGAACTCGAAGCAGCAGTTTAAGACGTTGGGTGTTTCCTGGTCGTCGTCGAACATCACGTGGCCGCCCATCGCGGAAACCTTGTTGGGGAACGTAACGCCCAAGCCCCAGCGCGCCGTATCGACTTCGTGAATTCCCTGATTCCCCAGATCGCCGTTGCCGGTATCCCAGAACCAGTGCCAGGTGTAATGAAAGCGGTTCATGGTGAAACCGCGGTCGGGCGCGGGGCCGAGCCACAAATCATAATCGACGCCCGCGGGCACCGCCTGGCGCGGCTTGCGGCCGATGGTGTCGCGCCACTTGTAGCAGAGGCCGCGCGACAGGTAGACATCGCCGACGAGGCCGCTCCGTAGCTTTTGAATGGCTTCCTTGGCGCCGCCGCTCGACCGACTCTGCGTGCCGTGCTGCACGATGCGGTTGTACTTGTTCGCCGCCGCCACCAATTGTTTGCCCTCCCACCAACTGTGGGAGAGCGGCTTTTCGACGTAGGCGTCCTTTCCGGCCTGGCAGGCCCAGATGCCCATCAGCGAATGCCAGTGGTTGGGAGTGGCCACAGTGATGGCGTCGATCGACTTGTCCTCGAGCATCTTGCGGATATCGACGAAGGTCTTGGGCTTGCCAAGGCCGAGTTTTTCGATATCCCCAAGGCGAGTCGCGATAACGTTCTCGTCGATGTCCACAACCGCGGCGAGTTCCACGCCGGGAGTGTCCTTCACCTTCTTCAGATGATCGAGACCGCGACCGCGCAGGCCGACGACGGCGACCCGCACGCGATCGTTCGCTCCCAAAACACGTTGGGGAGCCAGCAGTGCCGCCCCGGCAGCGGCTTTCAACATATCCCGGCGATTCAAATCCAATGACATTTCACACCTCTCTATAGGACTTTGAACAAACCTTCCAACGATTCGCGCGTGCTCTCCACCTTGTTGCCGTCGGCCCGCCTGTAGTGCGTTTCGAGCGACATGGTTCCCTGATAGCGGTCGCGGTGGAGCGCCTGAAACTGGCCCTTGAAATCGATGATGCCGCCGCCCACCGGCGCCCATTCGAGCTTACCGGTTGTTACGTTCTTGCGGGAATCCTTGATGTGCATGTGCGGGAACAGACCCTTGACCGCTTCATAGCCGCCGGGATAAGGAACCTCGCCCAGCATCGTGGCATTGCCAGGGTCCCACACGCCGCGCAGGCTGGGTGAATTGACTTCCTTCAGCAGCCGGCCCAGTTCTTTGCCGGTGCCGACATTACAGGAATGCTCGTTTTCGATGTTCAGAATGATTTTGGCCTTGGTGGCTACCTCGGCGGCTTTGGCCATGCGGTCGCGAACGTAGGGGTAAGCTTTTGCGGGATCCTCCACGCGCCAATAGGTGAAGATGCGCACCATACGCGTGCCGAAGAAGCGGGCCAACTCGAAAGACTGGTCGAGAAGCTTGTCGGCGTCCTGCTCAGTGAAGGCGGCGCTGAAGGTGTCGCGCTTCTCGTTAGCCTTGGCCGGCATCTGCGGGCAATTCCACTTGAAGAGGGGGGAACCGATCTCGCTCACTTGGATGGCGTGTTTGGCCAACAAGTCGCGGGCGCGGTCCAGGTCCTCCTTGGGGGAGTTCATGATGTTCTTCCCAAACATCTCGCGCAGCTCGCACCATTGCAGGTGGTAGCTGGAGATGAAGTCGAGGGCCTCGTCCAACTTGGTGGTCAACTCATCGGTGATGATGCCGAGTTTGAAGCCGCGGGTGTCCATGGTGGAGTCGGCTGACAGCCGCGAGGCTGCGGCGGCGGCCAGCGACAGTTTCAGGCAGCTCCGCCTGGTCAGACTGGTTTGCATAATTCTCCTTTGCTGCCCGATTTGCGTAAACTATACGTTAGCGCTAAGGGGAGAGCTTCGCCAGTGGGAGCGGGTATTAAACTGACGGATGTGAGTGCTGTAGCATACTGAGAATCCCAGCGGCGATTCCGGTTGGGCCTGACAGGTGATACGGTGGCGGCGGGAACAACAAGACCGATGAAACTCATAATTGCCCTGACTCTGCTCTCTCTGTCCTTACTCTCCGCGGCGGATTGGAAGCCGGCGGAAAGCCCGCTCACCACGCCATGGACGGCGCAAGTGAATCCCGGCCACGCGCTGCCCGAGTATCCGCGGCCGCAGATGGAGCGCAAGGAGTGGATCAGTCTGAACGGACTCTGGGACTATGCCATCCGGCCCCAGCAGGAGCGCGCGGCGGCGAAATATGACGGCCGCATTCTGGTGCCGTTTCCGGTGGAATCGGCGCTGTCGGGCGTCAAGCAGCCGCTCACGCCGGAACAGCGGCTGTGGTATCGCCGCACGTTCACCGCGCCTCCCCTGAAAGGCAAGCGGCTGCTTCTGCACTTCGGGGCCGTGGACTGGCGCGCCGAGGTGTGGGTCAACGGAAAGGCGGTTGGGAAGCATGAAGGCGGCTATGACCCGTTTACGTTCGACATCACGGCCGCGCTGAAGGGGAAAGGGTCCGAAGAAATCGTTGTGGCCGTGTGGGACCCCAGCGACACCGGCCCGCAGCCTCGCGGCAAACAGGTGCTGAATCCGAACAGCATCTGGTATACGGCGGTATCCGGCATCTGGCAGACCGTGTGGCTGGAGCCGGTTCCGGAGCGTTACATTTCCGGGCTTTCCATAGTTCCCGACCTGGACGCGCGGAAGCTGCGTCTGACCGTATACTCCGGCTCCTCCGGCGAATTCACCGCCGTCGTCAGGCTCGGGAACGAGGCAGCCGGCAAGGTTTCCGGAAAGCTTAACCAGGAATGCGAAGTGCCGCTGTCAGACGTCAGACCCTGGTCTCCCGACGCCCCCACACTTTACGACCTCGACATTTCGCTCGGCAGCGGCGACCACGTCACCAGTTACTTTGGCATGCGCAAGATCGAGATTCGCCCGGACGCCGCGGGCATCCCCCGGCTGTTCCTGAACGGCCAGCCGCTCTTCGCGATCGGCCCGCTGGACCAGGGTTGGTGGCCGGATGGCCTTTACACCGCACCCACCGATGAGGCGCTTCGCTCCGATATCGAAACGCTCAAGAAGCTCGGGTTCAATATGTGCCGCAAGCACGTGAAGGTGGAGCCGGCGCGGTATTACTACTGGTGCGACAAGCTGGGGTTCATGGTATGGCAGGATATGCCGAGCGCCATGCCTAAGGAGCACACCGCCGTGAGGCGCAACGGCGGCGATGATCTTGAGTTCACGGCGCCGGAGGACGCGATCTTCCGGCGGGAACTGGAAGCGCTGGTTCGAAACCTGGCGAACGTCACCAGCATCATCGCCTGGGTGCCTTTCAATGAGGGCTGGGGCCAGCACGACACCAATAACATCCTGAAGTGGGTCAAATCTCTGGACGCGTCCCGTCTGGTGAACGCACCGAGCGGATGGGAAGACCGCGGCTACGGCGACATGAAGGACATGCACGAGTATCCCGGGCCGGGCATGTATCCGGTGATGCCCGGCCGCGCTTCGGTGCTGGGCGAATTCGGCGGATTGGGCCTGCCGGTGGAAGGCCATCTCTGGTGGAACAAGCGGAACTGGGGCTATCGAACCTTCGAGGACCTCGCCAAACTACAGACCGGCTACGAGGAATTGATGCAGAAGCTCGAACCGCTGGTCAGGCAGGGACTCGCGGCCGCCATCTACACCCAGACCACCGATGTAGAAGGCGAGGTCAACGGCCTGATGACGTACGATCGCAAGGTCATCAAATTCGATGCGGCGAAACTGGCCGGGCTGCACCGGCGGATCATATCGGCCGCGGCGGGTCAGTAGCGAATATCCGCCATTTGCCGGATCCAGAAAGGCGCCACCCGGTGTCGAAAGCTCCCGCCCGTCTCCGCTACAGCGCGCGCGATCAACGCGCGAAACTCCTCCGCCGTGTGTGCCCGCCGGATTGACTGGCACCCATCCAGCCTATTCACTCTGGGCAAGCACAGGGGCGCAAACGTGCTGAACACCGCCAGCGGCACGCGATGTCGCACCAGGTCCAGAATCACGAACCGCCGGCAAGTTCGCCCGACATTCCGGATCAACGCGACAAACTCGTCATCGCGCAAGTGGTGCGCCAGGCACACGCTCACGGCCACGTCGGCCCGCGGCAGAGCCTCCCGCACGGCGTCCAGCTTCAGGATCGGGAACTCTCCCATGCCACCCTCCGGCGGCCGCAGATCCACACCCAGCACCTCCGCTCCCGTTTGCCGCCGCACTTTCTCCAGCAACCCGCCGTGCCCACACCCAATATCCAGGACGCGCCGCACCGCCTGCCCATCACGCCTCAACGCCCGCAGGATCGCCGCATGATTACCCAGCAGGCTGTGCGTCAGGGAAAGCGTGCGGTGCGCTCGCTCCAGCATCTCGGGCAGATGTCCGCCGCCATCCAGAATCTCTTCCTCAAAGGAGCGCTGCATCTCTCCGTATGATAACGGGGACAGCCTGGGCGCCGACGTAGAGCCGAAAATAATTGTCGATGGCACTGGAACGTCCTGTGGTCAATCAGACGGGCTTGAACGGTGAGTATGCGGTGAAACTGAAGTGGGCGCCTGAGTCTGGGCTCGGCAGCGTCCTCCCAGGGGAGCCAGCCGAGCCGACCGATCCCGATCCCGAGTTGGCTTCGATCTTCACTGCCATCCAATCGGAACTGGGATTGCGGTTGAAAGCGAAACGCGGCCCTGCGGACGTCGTCGAGATCCTGGATGCAAGACGGCCATCAAACTAGCCGCGGTGATTCAGGCGGCAGACCGTTCCCGTCTTGACAGTAAGGCATCACTCTTCTGCCTGGACACACGACGCGCAAAGCGGGAGTATTATCTTATGCGGCGATGCGACCTGCTCCTACCGCTACTATTTTTCACGACGGTTGCAGTATCTCAACCCGACCGCAGCGAATATTTCAAGATCACCGTAGTGGACGCCGCCACTGGCCGCGGTGTGCCGCTGGTCGAGTTGAAGGCGGGAAACGCGATCACCGTCTACACGGACAGCAACGGGATCGTTGCCTGGAACGAGCCCGGCCTGATGGACCGCGACGTTTACTTCTCCATCCGGAGCCACGGATACCTGTTTCCCGGCGAGGGCCGGAAACTCCGGGTTACGCGCGGCGACAGTGTTGTGCTGAAGATCGAGCGCGTGAACATCGCCGAGCGTCTGTACCGGATCACCGGGCAGGGCATCTACCGCGACAGCATCCTGACCGGTACACCAGTTCCACTCCGTAATCCACTGCTGAACGGTGAGGTGATGGGGCAGGATTCGGTGTTCGTGACGCCGTACCGGGGAAAGCTTTTCTGGCTCTGGGACGACACGGGGCGAGCCGCCGCGCCGCTGGGCTCATTCGCCGGGTGTGGGGCCACCTCCGAGTGGCCGGGAAAGGGCGGTCTGGATCCAAGCGTGGGCGTGGACCTCGACTACTTTCTGGATGATTCAGGATTCTGCAAGAAGATCACTCCGTTCCCGATTCCCGGCATGAAATGGAAGTACTGGGCCGCCACGGTAAAGGACGAACAGGGCCGCGAGCGGTTCATTACGAAATACCAGAGCATGAAAGGTCTGGGCGACGCTTCCGAAATCGGGCTGGCCGTCTTCAATGACGAAAAGGAGGTCTTCGAGCGCGTGGTCACCTTCGGAAAGGACTCCCAGTCGGGCGCGCCCATGCATCCTTTCCTCGCCTCCGATCGCGGAATCCAGTTCCTGTATTTTCCCGGCCCGCTGCCCGATCTGCGCGCACGGGCGGAGTTCAAGGCGCTGGCTGATCCAGCCACCTATGAAGGCTTCTCCTGCCTTTCGGCGGGCAGTCGGTATGCAAACACAAAGTCGCCCCTCGACCGGACGCCTGACGGCAAGCTCATCTACACCTGGAAGAGGAACACGCCGCCTCTCACCTTCGACCAGGAGAAGGAACTCATCAAGGCGGGCAAGATGACGCCCGAGGAAGGGGTCTACCAGTTGCGCGACATTCTAACCGGTGCCGCCATCAAGCCGCATGCAGGCTCGGTCTACTGGAACGATTATCGGGCGCGCTGGGTCATGATCGTAGAGGAGGACCGTGGACTCGCAGACAACGGCGAGATCTGGTACGCCGAGGGCGACACGCCGACCGGGCCGTGGGTCTATGCCCGCAGGATAGTAACACATGACAAGTACACGTTTTATAATCCGACTCAGCATCCCTTTTTCGACCAAGATGGCGGCCGGCTGATCTATTTCGAAGGCACTTACTCGGATACATTTTCGGGAAGTCCGACGAAGACTCCCCGCTACGACTACAACCAGATCATGTACCGGCTTGCGCTGGACGATTCCAGACTTTTCCTGCCGGCTCCCGTCTACCGGTTGAAGAACGGCCACTACATGCTCCGCAGCGAAGTGGCAGCCCGGGCCGCGTGGGGCGAGGTCGAGGAGATCCCGTTCTTCGCCCTGCCTCCCGGCCGGCACCACGAGGACACCGTTCCAGTCGATGACCTCTTCTACGCCCTTCCGGCGACCTCCCCGGCAGGGCGTCAGTCCCTTGCCGGCAGGTGGAGTTGCAGGGAAGGCGGAGGCCAGGAGTTCTCCCTGGCTCTCCGGCGCACTGGTGATCTCGTTTCCGGCACCCTCGACGAATACGACATCGGGAAAGTCACGTTCGAAGGCAACAAGCTGGCGTTCGAGGTGGCGATCGACGGCCAGACCTATCAGGTTTCGGTCGAGCCCGGGGAAGGCAAGCTCACCGGTCGATGGAGAAAAGGTCAGGAAGGGGACACGGTGGATTGTGGACCTGTGAAAGCCGCGGACTGGACGAAATCCGCCGATGTTGTTCCCTTGTATCGTTACAGCCGCGCGGACGGGTCCGTCTATTACTCAACGGACGCAGCTCTGAAAGACCCCGGGCTGAAGCGGTCTAACGCGCCGGTTTGCCGAGTGTGGCGAAACCCGGTGCGGGTGCTCGCTCTCGATCCGGCCGCAGCGGCGCAATAGCTGAAATCGCGGCAACGCTAGGTTGCGAACTGCATGTTGTCAGACTTTAGTCGGATTTCATCTTCTCATTCGAGCCAAACAATAGGAAGTAGGAGACAGACAGGATGAAGCCTTTGATTTCGCGTTCGCAGAGCGTTTTGATCCCGGTGATGTTCTCGATGTTGATCGGCTGGCTCACGCCGGCGAATTTGTTTGCTCAGCCGGCCAAGGCGCGGTCAAAGTTCTATCTCGGTGCGGACATCTCCTCCCTTGCTGGCGGCCGGGGTGGAGGGCGCGGCGGCCCGCTTGTCTACAAGGAGAACGGCCAGGAAGGCTCCGAGTTTGCCCTCATGATGAAGCACGNNATCCACTACTCCGATACGTGGGCCGATCCTCAGCATCAGGAAACGCCAGTCGCCTGGCGCGACCTCGACGTGGCCGGACTCGAGAAGCGGGTCGAAGAGTATAGCAAGGACGTGATCACGCAGCTCAAGAACGCCGGCGCCATGCCGGACATGGTTCAGGTCGGCAACGAAATCACCGGGGGGATGCTCTGGCCTCTCGGATATGTCAAGGTGCCGCCTTCCACTGTGAAGCTGGATGCCGGGCAGATTCGCGGTCCGTTCCCCGATCCCTATGTCGAGGCCAAGCAGTGGGACAACCTCACCCGGTTCATCAAGGCCGGCATCCGTGGTGTGCGCAGCGGCGCAGCCGGCAGCCCCGTGCAGATCATCATGCACATCGATTGCGGCGGCGATTGGCCCGTCACCCAGTGGTGGTTCGACCACCTCAAAGGCGCCAAGGTCGGTTACGACGTTATCGGGCAGAGCTTTTACCCGAGGTGGCACGGCAATCCAACCTTGCTGCAACAGAATATCGTGGAGGCTTCTCGCCGCTACAAGAAGCCGTTCATGGTCGTCGAAACCGGCTACGCGCAGTCCGGTGGCGACCAGGTTACTGCTGGGAGCAAGTACAACCTCTGGCCCGGCACCCAGGCTGGCCAACTCCAGTTCATGGTGGACCTCGTCAACACCGTCAAGCGTGCCGGCGGAACGGGCGTGTTCTACTGGGCCCCAGAAGGCGGCCGCGGAAACGGCATGTGGAACCCCGACGGCAGCCCCGCGCCGTCCGTCTTCGTGCTGGACAATCTGACCAGATTGAAGGATAGTCCCGAGAACCACCTGCCGCCGGCGCCGGGGAAGTGACGATAGGTCGCGGGCGGGGCGCCGCTCGTGGGGGCGAGGAGACGCGCGATTTATCCGGTCCTCACGAGGGCGCCTGGCAGCGGAAGAGGCCCTGGCGCTAGCTACCGGGTTACGGCCCACGTCACCAATCAGTAATCGGTCGCCGCGAGGAATCCTGGAGGAGCGCGCGATTGGTCTACCCTGCGGCATTCGCGGACTACCCGCCATAGCTTCCGTTGCTGGCACCCAGAGGGTCCATTCGCTGCCGACAACCCAACCAACGAAGCGTCAGTGCGTCGTCGGATCGCGCTCGATCACCATCAACGTAAATGATCCGGGTTGTACCGGTCCTCTGCCCCTACCCCCGGCGGGCGCCGCCCCAAACTTCGCGGAAACAATGAACACGCGGTGATTGGTGGGGTCGAGCCCCATATTGCGCGATCCCGGTGGCGTTTGGACGCTCTCAGTGACGTGATATTGGTCCGGGGCGTCCTGATGTATCACGGTGAGCGTGCCGTCCGCATTCGAGGCAAACGCATTGCCCGATGCCGCGTCGAACCCGGCGCCATCGACGCCTGTGCCGATCGGCACCGTGGCGACCACCTTGCCGGATTGATAATCGGAAACCGCCATTACACCGCTGCGGCATCCGCTAAAGAGCCGGTGGTGGCCTGTGTCGATCGCCATCGAGACCGGTTGCTTGCAGGGTGCGGTGGACCAGCGCCGGACCACGGTGGCCGTCTTGGCGTCGATCTCCACCACTTCGCTGATATCGGTCAAGTTGGCGTATACCTTCCCGTCGCCGGCGGAAGCGCCGTATTCCGGTTTGCCGCCGAGTGGAATATTCGTGATCAGGCTCCCCGCCTGCGGATCGATCACCGTCGAGGAGTGCGCGTCGCCGTTCAACGTGAATACTCGGTTGGACGCGCCGTCGTAGACGATGGCATCGGCGTCCTCGGCGGCCGGGATCCGGCCCAGCACCTTGAAGCTCTTCAAATCGAACATGACCACGGACTGATCGTTACCCGAGGTGGCAAAGCCATGTCCAGTAGCTTCGGCCACGGCGGTTCCGTGCGCACCCTGGATGCCGTTGACTTCGCCGAGCANNGATGCGGCGGATCGGGCACAACGTAATCCCAACTCCCATCGCCGCCCAGCACATAGGTGTGGGTGACATGGTAGGACGAGGATGACTGCGCGAGCAGTGAGGCTACGGTAGCCAGCGTAAGGACGAGCGCAACGTTGCGCATCTTGACTCCTTTCTCTCTGAAGTATATCGGAGCCATCGATCAATCGGGTCCTGGTGCGCCGGGACTTGCGTCGCCGTCGGTGAGGTCGGCGGCTACCACTCCCAGGCCGATACACTTGGGTGTATGATCCGGAACCTCATGGCATCGGCCCTGCTCAGCGCCGCCTTTCTCAGCCTGCCTCTGTGCGCGCAGTTCGATAATCTGGTGACCACCGACGATGGCTCGACGCTGCTGTTTCAATCGCGATGGCGCCTTGCCGGGTCCGGTGATGGCAACTTACCGAAGATCTATCGCTGGGATTCGCACGGCTTCACTACCGTCTTTTCGGCGGTGAATCCTGGACTCATCTCACCGCCTTTCGCCACAAGTCCGGTGATCACCGGCGATGGCACCATCAGCGGATATCTGAAATACCCCGGCTGCTCAGGCTCTGCCTGCTCCAACACCTCATACGTGCCAGTATTGAGCGGAGCCACTCTGCCTTCCTCGATTGCGCCGGCTATAAGCCTGCAGATCAGTCGCAACGGACGCTATCTGGCCGCCGGCAATACGGTGTTGGATCGCAATACCGGCACACTGCAGGTGGTCACCGCGGGCGGGTCCGGCGGAAACATCCCGCTGCCCGTCGGTGGCCGGTTCGGGATAGGCAACAACGGCGGCCTGTTGTATCTCGTGCTGCACCAGACCTTCATCGTCTCGACAGTCGACCTGGTGCTTTCCGACCGGGCGGCGACTACGATCGTGAACTCTTCGGTGGTCTACACGGCCGCGGTCAGCGCCGCGGAGAATCGGGTAGTTTATGAGATCTCCGGTAATACGTCCCTGATCGGCCGCCAATTATGGTCGTACGACATGAACTCCGGCCAGTCCACCAAGCTTGAGGATTTCGATTTCGAAACCTCCATCGGCGTCAGCCAGTATCAGCCGACGATCAGTAATGATGGCATGCGGCTGGTGTACCGGCGAAAGAATCCGACTTCTCACGCGTGGGAAGCTGTGGTCCACGACTACGCCGCCGGCACCACCACCGTGCTGGGACAGATCCTGGCCAGCGGGGGCAATTTCACCATTACCGGAGACGGCAAGTCGGCATGGATACACGGGAGCGACGGGCGGTTGGTGCGAATCGCCATCGACACTCTCGCCGCCACGGACGCAGGCGGACGGCACGCCTGGGTGTGGCAGCGCGTGGGTGCGGCTGTGTTCGGATCGTACAATCACCTGTTCGGCGGCTTTCCCACCGGCAGTGGGTCCGGCTTGCCAGCCGATCTCAGCGTGGATCTCTCAGGCCTTGCCTGTCCGCTTCTGAACGCGTCCACTCAAGAGTTGGATATCGAGATTCCGTGGGAAATCAGTCCCGGCAATTTCACGCTGACTTTAAGCAATTCCTCAAGTCCGTTCGAGAGCGTGCTGGCGGTGGACGTGGTGGATCTGGCGCCCACTTTTGAGCGCAGCGGATTGCCTTTCGATTCCAACCAGCCCGTGATTGTGGTGCATCAGGACTTCCTGAGCCTGGTCACCCAGGGCAATCCCGTGGTCGCCGGTGAGACGGTGCACTTCTATATGACAGGACTGGGCGACGTGCAGCCCCGGCCCGCTACCGGCCGAACGTCCGTTCCGCTGCCAGTCGCCAGCCAGCGGCCCTTGTGTTCGCTGGTTTCGGTATTTCCGCAGTCGGAAATCATCGCCCCGGTGCTCTTCGCTGGAATTGCTCCGGGCATGATCGGGATCTACCAGATGGACGTAACCATTCCGCAGGGCTACCCAACGTCGCTGGCGACCCTGGAATGTTTCGATCAGTCGAACTCCGGTCTGACTGGCGATTACACAACCATGAACATAGTAAGCGGGCGATGAGGCATCTTACTGCCGGAATCTAGAGGATCGCCATTCACGAATCGCCGACGCCCGGGGCGGTCTTACCCAAGAAACTGGGATTGCCAGGCGCCCGGCAGGGTGGTGCATTTCCGATTTGCCGGCTAGCGATTTGGGCGGATAACGCTTCGCATGGTAACGACGCGTGCTAGTTTTCCGTGGGTTTCTGCTCGATGTGGTCGATCACGTAGACCGGTATGGGGCGCTTTTGCAGTTCCAGCTTCATGCCAAGCTGCTTTTCCAGCGCCTGAAAGATGGTGATGGCTCCGGTCGGATCCGATGCGGCGGCAACCGCCGGCGCGGCGGCGCCAACTGCCCCACCTGCTGCACCGCCATCGAATGCGGTGCGGACTGGGACCGCCATGCCTGCTGAAAAGGAGTATGTCAGCGTAAAATCATAAGTGCCTTCGACCTCGGATGCGTTGATCACAGGCCATTGCAGCTCTGGCGACATACCCTGCAGGCGTTCCGCGAACTGGTCCATAGTGATGTTCTGGCAGATCAGTGACCGCGAGCCGGGCGGTGACCCTGCCGGAGCCGCTACATTCTTGCAGGAAGTGCGAGTGGCCGGATCCGCCTTCTTCATCTTGGGCTTCAGCGCTACCAGGTTGTACGCCGTGGCCGGCCGCTGTTCGGTGTGGTACTTCATCCCGAAGCGATCTTCGAGCAATTTGGGCAGCAGCGGCGCCAGGGCATCATAGTCCTGGAGGCCGCCAACAGACCCGCCCAGCCCCGGAGCCTCGGCGGCTATTTCGAACTGGTCGCTGTCCGCCCATTTCGGAACGCCGGCAATTTGATCGTTGAGGTTATTCGTATTGAAAGCACGGCCGAGGAGAAAACGCATCGTCATGCCCGACACAGTCAAGCGTCCTCCCGGCGAAAGAGAGAACCTTCTGAGCGCTTTCAGGTCAGGCTCGCTGGTCTTCACGCTGGCCACTTCAAACTCGGTGGGAAGCGGAGGCACAGGCAATGCCTCGGCAATGCCCGGCGGGTTCGCACCCGGCTTTTCGTTGACGCTGTCGACCATGATCACGGGCGTCGGAACCTGCCGTTCTTCCAGCTTGAGCCCGAGCTGTTTATCCACCGCCTGAGCCAGAGTGATATGCTCGCCCGTATCGTTCGGCAGCACTAAACCGGACATATTGAATGAAAACCGTAGATCGAAATTAAAGGCGCCCTTCAGGCCGGTCTCTTCGATCACCGTGTTCGTCCCCACATTCGCTCCCAGCATGCTGCGCAAGTTGGAAGCAAATGCCGCCATGGTCATGTTGCGGCACTGGTATTCAATCAACATCCCCGCTCCGATCCTGATTGGCGTCGGCGTCGAGGACCCATTCATCGTCGTGCTGAAAACGAACATGGGTCCTTCACCAGGCGCCCCTCCCGAGGAGGATACCGGCTTGCACCCGGCCGGCTCGGTGCCTTCGGCTTCCTTGAGCAACGGTTTCTTCCCCATGATCAGCGCATAGGTGAGCAGCGGCTTGTCTTCTTTGTGGATCACCAGCTTGAAGCGCTCCTCCAGCAGTGACTGCAGCATCAACTTCTGCGAGTCCGCGTCGGAATGGGGCGGCACTTTTGCCAGGATGTCGAAGTGGTTCATCTCGAGCCAGCTCGGTCCGCCCAGAATCTTGTCGGGCGTGAAACCATAAGCCAGTCTGACCAGGTCGACCATGGTGGCGTACTTGATTTCATAGCGGTCGTTGCGCACCGGTGCGGTGCGTATGAATTGGTTTTGGCTGGTGGGCTTCGGGCTGACGTGAACGTCAGCGATTTCGAACTTCGGCGGCGTCTCGGCGGGTTGGCCAAAAGCAAGCCAGGCGGCGCAGTTGAGGAGAAGGGTCCCGATGATGGCTCGTCTCACAGGCGCGCGGTCCTCCGGCTTGAGAATATCATGGCGAAGGAGGGGCAGCCTGCTCCGCGCGCGTTTTTCTGTCCGCGCGCCGGAAGAACGGCTTCATTTTCATAAGGAGTCGAAGCGGTTCAGGCTATTTTCTTCCATCACGGGTTATCACCAGATAAGGCAGCCGGGGTCCCGCGCTATCATTCCAAAGAGAACTCCCCGATGCCTTCCGTGGACTGTCCCGTGCCGCGCCTGACGCTGCTCTTCTTCGGCGCGGCCAAGGATGTTCCGGAAGCAGCAAAAATGGTCACCGCCGGGACAGCCTGCCTACATTTGGACCAGCAAGCCAACGGCCAAACTGGGCACTGCTTTCAAGCCGCGCTACGGCCCCTGAAGAAGTGCATTACCAAAGAAATAGCCGCTATGATTAGCAAAAGGTGAATCAACCCGCCGGCAATGCAGTCCTGTCTTACGCGAGGCCGTCCGCTTACTTGGTAGAATCCTTCAGTTTCTGCCCGCCATTCTTGATCTTTTGGCCGATGTCGTGGGTAGCGTGCTTCGTTTTGTCAGCGACTTTCTCGGTCGCGTCCTTCGCCTTGTCCGCACCTTTGTCGATCGTATCTTTGATGTTCTCATTCGTTGATCCTTACCAAAGGACCGGGTAGTAACAGTACGCAATTTCTGATTGGCGCCTCGATTGTCTTCTGGAGCATACTAACTCAGTATTCAACGAAGAGGAGAGAGTTCATGTCTTCAAGGGCCTCGGGGAGGTAGCAGGCGGGCCTCCTCAAAGAGGAAGAACTGAAACAACACCACTTGAACCGCGGGCGATCTCCTCGGAATACGGGACCCTATTTGTGAAACGGTGTACAACGCCGTTATGCCTTTGTCGGCGACATTACCGCGCAAAAATTGCTCTTCACGCAGGAATCGTCGTTTCTAGGAATCCACCTCGATCCCTCCTCCTCGCCGGATTCAGGGAGATGGGCGCGGGGTGGCTTTTCTGCTACACGTTAATGGTGTGAACATCACGCTCACCCTGGCGCAGCACATATCCGACGGGCTGACGTTCATGGCACTCAGTCAGTCGCGGGCCGGGTGATCGGCATGTCTGACTCCATGTATCGCAAATGGATGCAGGCAGNNCGGATTTGGATGGCGATTCTTTTGCCCTGCGCTTATCAGCCGCTCCTCCGCAGCGAAGTGTGTCGCATGTCACAGAAGCTCTTTGGGAGACAGGGGCTGCATCAAGCCATCATAACGCGGGCTCTTGGCGGCAGAAAACGACCTCTGACGCGCACGCAACCGGCGGTCCGCCGGAGCCGGGCGCGGAGACCAAGCTGTCGTATCTAAACCTGGGTGACGTTCGCAGCAAGGCGCAACTCGGTCAGTGATGAGGCCATCTGAGTGGA
>PLZX01000339.1 GCA_003152325.1 Bryobacterales bacterium
TGCGCCAACCTGTGCTTCGGCGGCGCTAAGCGGAACCGCTTGTTCATGGCGGCCAGTCAATCGTTGTACGCGTTGTACGTGGGGACGCGCGGAGCGCATCTTACTTAACCGCAACACCCCACTTCCGCGGAGCCGCCAACACCAGCGCGAGAAACATCGTCACATCCGTTAGCAGATGGAAGAGCAGCAAATGCCGGTCCGTTTCCACTGCGTCCGCCAGCGAAGCCACGCCGAACTCCGCGGCTCCAGCCAGCGCGATGGCGCCAATCAGCCACCCCAGCGACCGGCGAAACCCGGGCCCTGACCGCATCCCTAGTAATGGGAAGCCCGCCAGTGCGATCCCGTACCAGACCACTATGTGGGCGGGCCACCACCGGAACAGCGCGGACCGCAACCGGCTCCACGATCCCAGCCGCTCCGTCCTCGCGCCCGCCGGCATTCCCTCCGCCTGCTGGAAATTCGAGAGATTCACCGGACGCCGCAGCGGCGCCATGTCCCGCAGATCCGACCACAGTTTCCCGGCTGCCACGCCCGGGTGGCGCCAATAGAATGCGACGATCCGCCCGTACGTGCTGCGCTCGCAAAAGCTGGTGACAAAATTCCGCTCCGCCATCGGGCTGCCCGCCATGAACGCGTGTGTCCCGACATAACGGAGCTCACTGTCGCCGAGGCCCAACTCACGCAAATCCTGTGCCGGCGTCGGCGAGTGCCTGGTGATGTAAAAGAAAATGAGATCGAAGCGCGATTGCCCCCGGTACCAGTCCGGCATGCTCTCGAGCATCCAGACGGACCCCGCCGTCACGACCGCTGCCACGGCGCACGCGAAGATTCGGGTCTTCGCCCGGCGCGCTGTAACCGCGAACCCCAGCGTCCCCAGCACTGGCACAAATCCCAGCACGCCGTGCTGGCCTTTTGAGGTGACATACAACAGCGCCGCCGCTCCGAACAGCCCGATTGCCGCCAGCCGCGCCTCGCCGGTCGAGATCAGCCGGACTGCCAGCATCGTGGCCGCCAGCGCCCCCAGCGTCGCCGCTGCATCCATGTAGAACGAGTTGAAATACGCCAGCGTGCCCACGTCGGCGAAAATCCATAACGCAGCCAGCGATAGTGCCAGCCGCCATGCGGTTCCGTAGGGCCGCAAAACAACCAGCACCGTGTAATAGAAACCGAGGAAGATCAGCGCGTGCACGGCGCCGAGCCAGCGGATATCGAATCGGACCGGATCGCCCACGGCTTTCTGCGCCGTCGACGCCAACCAGGCCAGCGCAATCTCCGACGACGGCGGCTTCGGAATGTAGTAGTGATCCGGACCCCGCACGTATTGGGGTTGGAAGAAGAGAAAATTGTCAGCGCCGTGATCCGCTCCTCCGATACTCAGCGGTCCGGCCACCTTTCCAAAATCGCCGTTGTTCGCCATGCCGATGAAGCCCGGCAGAAAGAGCTGCCACGCCAGGATCCCCGCGCAGAGCAACAACAGCAAGCGTTCTTGCCACTCCGGCTTCACTTGGTTAACCCTGCAAGAAGGAATTGAATTGCTTCTCCCGGCCGATGGTGGTGTTTTCGCCGTGCCCCGGAATCACGATCGTTTCCTCCGGCAGCGGCAACAGCTTCTGGTGAATCGACCGCAGGATTTGCCGGGAATCGCCGCCCGGCAGATCGGTGCGGCCGATGCTGTCGCGGAACAGCGTATCGCCCGCCACCAGCTTGCCTTCGGACGGAATCCATAAGCTGATGCTGCCCTGCGTATGCCCCGGCGTGTGAAGCACGTGGAACTCCGTCGCCCCCACCACCAGCCTGGCGCCATCCGTTGCGGGCGAATCGATATCCACCGCCTCCGGCGTCGGCACGCCCAACCATCCCGCCTGCACATCCATCATTTTTTGCAGTTCGGCGTCGTTGGGATTCATGTAGACGGGCGCACCGGTGGCCTTTTTCAGTTTCTGCGCACCGGCGATATGGTCGATGTGCGCATGCGTGATCACGATCCCTTTGACCGTCAAGCCGTGCTGCTTCAGCACCTGCAGAATGCGGCCGATCTCGTCTCCCGGATCCACCACCAGCGCCTCGCGCGTCTGCTCGTCCCCGAAAATCGAACAATTGCACTGCAACATTCCGACGGGGAGGATCTCATGGATCATATGCCGATTGTATACTCTAGAGCTATATGGCTGACGCGCTCTATGTGTTCATGCGGTGGCTGCACATTGCTTCGGCGGTGACGCTGGTCGGCGGCCTGATCTTCGGCCGCTGGGTGATGACCCGAGCCGCCGGCGCGCTGGCGCCCGACGCCCGCGAAACTTTTCTCGACCGGGCCGCCGCCATCTACCAGCCGCTGGCTTTCACCGCCATGGGTGCGTTGCTCGTCTCCGGCATGTACAACGTCCTAACCATTCCCGGACACCGCCCGCTGTACCACGCGCTGCTCGGCGTCAAGCTCCTGCTGGTGATGCACGTCTTCGCAGTCGCCATTCTGATGGGCCGCCCGCACAACCCGCGGCGCCCGCGCATGATGGCCGGCGCGGCCATTTCGGGCCTCGCGATTATTGCCATCGCGGCGTACCTGCGTCACATCTTTTAGACTGAAAGCATGAGCAGAGGCGATGAGGCGCTACGCCAGGGCGCGGCTTGGCTGGATCTCGACGGGCGCGGCCGCATTGTGGCCCGCGGGCGCGATCGCGCGCGGTTGCTGCACGCCATCACCAGCAACGAAGTCAAGAAAATGGTTCCCGGCGACTCCTGCTACGCCTTCCTCTTGAACCCGCAGGGCCGCATCCAGGCCGATTTGCAGTTGCTGTGCCTGGCCGATCATTTCCTGATCGATACCGAGCCGGAGCTGCGCGAGAAGGTCCACCAACTCATCCGCCGCTACATCATCGCCGACCAGGTGGAGTTGGAAGACGTCACCGAGCGTATCGCTTCCGTCGGCGTGGAAGGTCCGGCGGCGCCCTCGCTTCACCTGCCACTCGGCGAATACACCACGGCGACCTTCACCGTGACCGGTCAACCTGGCTATCGCATTTACTGCGCGGCGGAGGCCAAGCCGGAGCTGGTCCGGCAACTGGAAGGCGCAGGGGCCGTAGCCGCGAGCGCCGCGGACGCGCGCCTGGTGCGCATGGAAAACGGCAAGCCGCGCTATGGCGAAGACATCCGCGACACTTCGTTGCCCCAGGAAACCCAGCAAATGCACGCGGTCAGCTTCAACAAGGGCTGCTACCTGGGGCAGGAGATTGTCGAACGCATCCGCGCGCTGGGCCAGGTGCACAAGAAGTTGGAGCGGTTTGAGCTCGAAGGTTCGGAGCCGCCCGCGCCCGGCACGAAGGTCAAGATCGAAGGCGGCGAGGCGGAAGTCACTTCGGCGGTCTTTTCCCCGCACTTGGGAAAAGTGATCGCGCTGGGCTACGTCAGGCGTTAACGTTGCCCCGCATCCGTTCCAACACATCCTCCGGCACGCGCAGGTTTCCGTTATAGCCGGTGCCCAGGCAAACTTCCGGCTTGATGGTGCCGTGGAAATCGGAGCCGCCCGTAACCAGCAGACCGTATTGCTGCGCCAGGCCGAGATAGAATTCCGTCTCGCCCGGGCCGTGATCGCTGTGGTACGCCTCGATGGCATTCAGTCCGGCCGCGCACAGTTCGGGCATCATCGCCGGAAGATCGCCCGCCACGCGGATCGGATGGGCCAGCGAGGCGATCCCTCCGGCATCGCGGATGTGCCGGACGCCCTCGGCAAAGGACGGCTCGCGGCGGTGCACGTAGCCTTTGGCCGATTCGTCCAGGTAATCGTCAAACGCCTGGCGGAGGTTGGATACGTAGCCCTTCTCCACCATGATTTGGGCGAAATGCGGGCGGCCCGTCATGCCGCGGCCGCGCGCTTCGGCCTCTTCGACCGTGACGTCGAAACCCAACTCGCGCAGCCGGATGGCCAGCCGCTGGTTGCGTTCCCGGCGCGAGGCTTGCAGCTCCAGCACCCATTCGCGGAAGTCCCCCAGCCCGCCCGGGCCCAGGAAATAGCCCAGCAGGTGTACCGAATGGTCGTGCAGGCGCGTGGAAAGCTCGATGCCGCAGACCAGTTCGACGCCCGACCGGGCCGCGGCGTCGAGCGCCCTGTCATGACCGGCAAAAGTGTCGTGATCGGTGATTCCGAGGCGGTCCACGCCCGCGCGGACGGCTTCGGCGATCAGTTCTTCGGGCGAAAAACTGCCGTCGGATTCGTTGGTGTGGGAGTGCAGATCGATCACGGGGATACCCGGCCCAAGCGTTCCAGTGTAGCCCAAATTGGCGGGAGTTTGACCCACGGGAAGCAGACTACCGCCGCGCCGTCCGGGACCGCCCGAGGTGTGGCAAACTAAACGAGGAGGAGATAACCGCTTGGACGGACGTGGCTCACTGGTAGCCGTACCTTCGCATCGAGATCCCCTTCTTGGTGAGATTGTGCGTCGTCTTACAGAGGCTTATTGCCCAGAGCGGATTTATCTCTTCGGTTCGACAGCACGCGGCGACGCTGGACCCGATAGCGACTATGATCTGATGATCGTTTTACCCGACGACGCGCCATTAGATAGGAAAGACCCTGGCATTGGCTACACGGCCGTTGAGGGACTGCCCCGAAGCGGTGACTTCCTGATCTGGACACGCCGCAACTTCGACAGCCGGCTCCATTTGAAAGCGTCCCTGCCCTCGACAGTATTGCGGGAAGGAATGCTGCTCTATGCAGCCTGATCCGATCCGCGTCGAAGAAACGCTTGCCTGGATGAAAAAGAGCCGCAAGGACTTGTGGCGTGCGGAGAGCGTGCTTACTCTCGACCCTCCCGACACGGAGGATTGCCTGTTCCACTGCCAGCAGGCGGTTGAGAAGTCGCTGAAGGCATTTCTGGTTTGGCGGGACCAATCGTTTCGGCGCACGCACGATTTGGTGGAACTCATCCGGCAATGCCTGGATTTGGAACCAACCTTGGGAGATGTCATGAGCGGCTTGGGACCGTTGACGAGATTTGCGTGGGAGTTTCGCTATCCCGGCGAGTCCGCATTGCCAACCGTCGAGATGGCTCGCGGATGGACGGTCAGGGTCAGAAAGATGCTGGAAGAAGTCGAGCGAACCATTCCTCCGGTAGGCTCGCTGTAATAGTCGGCACGACCCCATTCCCTACCTTTGGGCAAGACGCCTCCGTTACCCCCTACCAGGCGTCTTTCTTCTTTTGCAGCGACCAGAGATAGTCGGCGACCCGATGGATGTCTTCATCCGCCAGGACGCCTTTCCATGCAGGCATATATAACGGCGCGGCCGGTCTGGCCCCATTCTCGACGGGCGGCACCTTGCCGTTTTGGATAATCTTGATCACCTCTTCCTTGGTGTAGTCGTCCGAAGCGTGGAGAAGGGAAGGGACCTCGCCGCCCTGGCTGTTGGGATTGGGCACTCCGCCCTGCAGTTGCAGACCGTGACAGCCTACGCATCCGAATCGGGCGAAACTCTGCTTGCCGGCCTCGATGGCGGCATCTTGAGGTGTTAGCGGCTTGGTCCGCTGCGCCAGGATGGACTGCGCATCCTCGGCCGTGGCGGAGGCCATGAAAGTGATGATAGCCTTTCTGGCGTTGGTCTCCAGATCATAGGCCGGCATGATGCTTCCCGGATAGATGAGCTGGGGGTTCACGAGTTGCTCGTCCAGCCAGCCGGGAGAGTGATGGCTGGTGATTCCCGCTAAGTCGGGTCCGCTCTTTGCCCCTACGCCCCCGATGTTGTGGCAGGCGATGCAGTTCTTTTCGACGAACAACTCTCGTCCATAGCCGGCGCTCGGGATGAGCCGCACGCTCGAGTAATAGGTTCCCATCTGCTCGTTGGTCAGCGACAGCATGTAGAAGGTCAGAGCCCGCGCCTGGTCCTTCGTGAAATGGAAATTGGGCATGGGCGAGTTGCGCGATACGGCATTGGGGTCCAGGAAATGCCGCTCCAGCCACTCCGGGAACCTGCGGATGGCGCCCTCTTCGGTCAGGTCCGGACCGATGGTCCCACCTACGCCGTTCAACTTATGACATCCGCGGCACCCCTGCGTCTCGAACAGGCGGCGGCCATCCGTCAGCTCCGGCACACCGGGGACCTCACCTTCTTTATGGCACCGTCCGCAGGAAGCGCGGATGTATTCCTTGGGCAGCAGCGGCTCCTGCCAGAACGGCACCTTTCCATGCGCGTTCTGCTTGTCGGTGGCAAGCCCCTGCCCGCCGTGGCAGACCGTGCAGCCGAACTTGGCGGGGACGTGCGGAGCCAGATTGGCGTGAAAGGCGAAAGGTTGCGCCGCATTCTTCATGGTCGGGTCTTCCACGCCCAGGTGGCAGGTGGTGCAGCGGTCGACGCGCTGCAACCCGGGCAGCAGGTCCTGCCGGATCACCAGGACTGCGTTCACTACGTCGCTCTTGGCCGCGGCGTTCGGTTCTCCCACCGCTTCGAGCCGGTGGAACTCTTGCTGGTACGTTTTCCACGTGGGCGTGCCAGCTTGCCAGATGGCCCCAAGCATCAGAGCCAGCACGATCATGCTCAGCGCGAAGAAGAACTGCGGTAGTCTCCGTTCCATTTACTCGGCCCCCGTGATGTGGACCCATGGCGGCACGAACGCCCAACCCGGGCCGCGGAAGAGTGTCCCGACGATAATCAGCACCACATTAACCACCACGAAGAGCGTGAACGCCCGGATAGCCCACTTCCGATCAGCCGGCCGCCGGCTGGGGTTCGAATCGATGTAAGGAATGGCAAGCAGCGCCAGTACGGCTAGTCCAGGCACAATCACGCCGCCCAGCAGCGCCGAGTGGCTGACCAGCTCCTGGAGACCAAGAAAGTACCACGGAGCTTTCGCCGGGTTAGGCGTCTTCGCCGGATTGGCTAACTCCTCCAGCGGTGCTTTCCAGAAGAGCGAAACCGCCATCACGGTAGTAACCGTTACCAGCAAAGCGATGCCCTCGCGGAAGAAGGCATACGGATAGGAAAAGACGGCGTCTTCCTCCTCCTCCATACTCACGGTCTCGAAGATGGGTTTGCCGGTCACCACCTCCATGAGGCCATAGGTCTTGTCCTTCGAAGCCGGAACCGCGGCCATTGCAGCACTGGTGGCGGGCGCCCCGATGGTGACCAACTGCGCGGATTTTTCCTCCTGCAACTTCCATACCGGCCGCGAGAGCCCTCCATCCTTGCGGACCCGCCAGAAGTGCACCATGGTCAACAGCGTCATGACCGCCGGCAGCACCGCCACATGCAGCACGTAAAAGCGCAGCAACGCCGACTCGCCCACCGTGTGGCCTCCCAGCAGCAACTCGCGAACGCTCGCGCCTACCAACGGAGCGTAACTGCCAATGTTGGTCCCCACCGTGATGGCCCAGAAGGCGAGTTGGTCCCATGGCAGAAGATAGCCGGTGAACGAGAGTCCCAATGTGAGCAGGAACAGCACCACCCCGATCACCCAGTTGAACTGTCGCGGCCGCTTGTACGACCCCGTGTAAAAGACCCGGCACATGTGCAGAAAGACGCAAATCACCATGCCGTGCGCCGACCACCGGTGCATGTTACGCAGAAAGCTTCCCAGATAAACCACAAACTGCAGGTCCTTCATATCCTGGTAGGCCTGCGGCGGATGGGGCCGATAGTAGAACATCAGCGCGACGCCCGTCGTAACCAGGACCAGGAACAGGAAGAAGGTGATGAAACCCAGGTAGAACGTGTGCTTCACCTTGAGATTCTCTTTCTTCACTTTGGCGGGGTGAATGTGCAGCCACACGTTGAGGAAGACCAGTTCGGACTTCCCCTTGTCGGTGGACAGCGGGTCCCGCCGGAAGATGGATTGCCAGACGTCTCTTATGGGATTCATCGTCACACCATTAGGCGATAGCTTGCGGGGACCGTGTGGTCCTTATCCACCCGCAATTGTCCGTCGCGCGCCAGAGTCACTTCGAACCACTCCAGCGGCCTCGGCGCGGGGCCGTGTTGCACTGTGCCATCGGCCGTGAAAACGCTGCCGTGGCACGGACAATGGAAGCGCTCGTCGCTCTGGAAATAACCCACCGTGCAGCCAAGGTGGGTGCAGACCGCGTTGGCCACCGCGAAACCTTTCTCACGATCGCGGAAAACGAAGATTTTTTCTTCCGCCAGGAACGTGGGAGGACCGTAAGAAAAATCCGCCGGGTCGCCGATCTTGAATGTCTGGGGCGGCTCGTAAAACACGCTCGGCGTCAGAAACCGCACCACCGCTCCCAGGCTCACGCTGATTGCGGAGCACAACGCGACGAGGCCAGCCGTGCCCCAACTCACAAAGGATCGTCGCTTCATGCAGTTCTCCCCTGTCTTTGCCAGCCTCTAGTGTTCACTCGAATACCTCCCGCTCCTGCTGCTCCAGGGACTCCATGGTGATGGCTTGGGTAGGGCACCGTTGGGCGCAGAGCGCGCACCGAATACACTTCTCTTCGTTCTTGATGATGGCTCCCGCCTGGCCCGCAGGAAGTTCCGCGGCCGACACACCGTAACGGCTTCGAATCAAGGCATCGTACCGTTCATCGCCTTGCACTTGGGTCAGGTCCACCAGTCGTAGGCAATTCTCCGGACAGATATCCACGCATCCGGCACACAGGATGCACTTCGAGCCGTCGAAAATCGTGTTGACCTGGCACTTCAGGCAGCGCAACCCTTCCGCCCGGCCCTGCGCNNCGGGCCGCGCGATGCCCGTTGGCCACGGCTTCCACCAGCACGCGCGGTCCGAACGCCACGTCGCCGCCTGCGAAGACCCCCGGAGCCGTCGTCATGAGGTTTTCGTCAATCTTGAGAATCCCGCGCGGCGTCACCTCAACCTCTTTGTCGCCGCTCAGGAAGGACAGGTCCGCCTGCTGTCCGATGGCGAGGACCACGGTGTCGCACGGAATTACCTTTTCTTCGTCGCTGAAGGCCGGGTTGAACCGCCCGTTTTCGTCAAAGACCGAAACGCACGCGCGCACTTTGAGCCCCGTCGCCACGCCGTCCGCGCCGACGATCTCCTTCGGCCCCCACCCGTTGTCCACCGTGATGCCTTCGTGTTCTGCTTCGTGGACTTCGCTTTGCCAGGCGGGCATCTGTTGGCGCGATTCCAGGCTCACCAGGCATACCTGTTCGGCGCCCGACCGCAGCGCCATGCGCGCTGCGTCCAAGGCGGGCTGCAAGCTCTCTGCGCCGGACTCGGAAGCGCCCGATTGCCACGGCTCATGCACCAGCCGCACCGCCGCGCGCGCCACGTCGATCGCCACGTTACCGCCGCCCACCACCACTACCCGCTTGCCCAGTTCGATTTCGTAGCCCAGGTTGACGTTGATCAGGAAATCGATACCGTTGTAAACCCCCGCCAGGTGCGCGCCCGGAATGTTCAGTTCGCGGCCCTTGTTAAGACCCGTGGCCAGCAGCACCGCGTCGAACTTGGAGCGCAGGTCGGAAAACGAAATGTCACGCCCCAGCGTCACCCGCGTGTGCAGCGTAACGCCCATAGCAAGGATGTTGTCCACTTCCATCTTGATGATTTCCCGGGGAAGCCGGAAGTGGGGAATGCCCAGGTAGAGCATTCCCCCGGGGACCGGCGCCGACTCGAAGACTTCTACCGAGTACCCCAACAGCGCCAGGTCGTGAGCGCAGGTCAGACCGCACACCCCTGCCCCCACAATGGCAACGCTCATTCCGCGCTTCTGCACGGGCACCAGGTTCTTGCGCGCCGGGTCGTGTCCGGCGCCCAGGTTGTGCCGCTCGGTCGCGTAGCGTTTGAGCGCGCAGATGGCCAGGGGCTCGTCGATCTTGCCGCGCCGGCAGGCATCTTCGCAAGGGTGCGCACAGATCCGCCCCAGGACGTAAGCAAACGGATTGGGAGCGCGGGCCAGAAGGTAAGCCTCTTCGTCCTGGGATATCCCGATGGCTTGCACGTACCGCCCGCATTCCGTGTGGATCGGGCAGGCCGTACGGCACGGAATGTTCCGGTTGAAGTACTCCTGGTCCGGGACCGTTACGCTGTAGCGCATGGCGGCTTCCCGTTACTGCTTTTTCAGCTTCTCGATTTCTTCGTCGCTCAAGGCCGGGAAAAAGGCCTTCGGGTTCTTGTCTTTTCGCTCGGTCTCGTCGAGAACCAGGAACTCGAAGATTTGTTTTCCCTGGGCGTCGCTGATGCCGGAGTTGGGTTTGTGCATCATGCGTTTGACGTAGCGCTCCCATTCGTCCCGCTTCATCATGGTGTTGATGGGCCGCGCGATGGTGTGGCACTTCGAGCATTTCGTGCTGAACACCTTATAGGCTGCCTGCTGGGGAGCCGGATAGGCGCTTACATCGATCTTATCCGGCCCCTTGTCCTGTGGAAGCACTACGTTGCTCGTCTGCGCCGCCAGTACGAGTGGCGCTAGCATTATCATTCGCTGGATTAGCTTTTTCATGTTCATGAGTCCTTTACCACATCAACCGCAAATCGATTTTGAAGAGTTTGTCCGTAGTCACCAGGCCCGAAGTGGGGTCCTGATCGCGCTCGTGGCCGTAAGTGGCGCGCACTACCACGTTGCCGAGTTCCGTGAGCGCTTTCTCGCCGCCGAAGTTCCAGGCCTGCGGATGGTTCGCCGGCCCGCCCGCGATGGTCTGCTTCATGCGGTCGTACCTGGCCATCACGGCGAAACCCCGCTGGATGTAATAATCCACCTCGGCGCGATACCCATTTGAAATGAAGTTGGTGAGTTTGGCGCCCGCCTCGTCCTGCCAGTCGTCGTTGTCTCGCAGAAATCCGCCCAGAACGTCCAGCTTGTCGAAGAACAGATAGTTGCCGAATACGCCGTAGCGGCGGATGGTGGGGTGGTACGTGAACTCGTCCGCGGCTCCCTGATTCTGTGCCTGGTCTTTCTTGCCGTAATACGTCATGAATGTGACGCCGCCATCGGGGCCGAACCAGTAATCGGCGTCGAACCAGAAATCTTTGGAGTTCTTGGTAGAGCCGAAAACGATCTCGCTGCCGTCGGCGTTCAGCCCGTTGGTGACTTTGGCCGAGACCGCGAACACCTGCTTGAAATAGTTGGAAGCCCACGTGTACCCCACGTTCACCCCCACCGGATGCTGGTCCAGCGAAAAGTTGATCGGGCTGGTGTGCGTAAGCAGGGGCGCTGGGTCGGGGAACAGATTGTAGAACATGGCTGCCCGCGTGCCTTCTCCCTCCTGCATGTGCATTTGGCCGGCCTTGACGAAAAAGCTGCTGTTGGCGCGGCCCGCCGTGTAGCCCAGCACCGCCTGCTCCAGGAACGGACTAGCGCCGTCCTGAGATAGTTCGAAGTGCGTGAAGTAGGAGAAGCCGCTGTCCGGCACGGCCCCGGCCACAAACAGCGCGGCTTCATCCAGATTGAAGCTGGAACTGGAGGTGGGGCTGATGCCGTCGCCCGCCGTCTTGTCCACTGTGAAGCTGCCCTGCGCGATGATCGCCAGCGAGTTGGTGATGCTGAACTTGATGTTCTTGTCCAACTCGGAGATTTTTGGCGCCGCCTTAGTGCCATCCATTTCGTCGGGAGGCATCCGGTAACCCAGCCGCTTAAACATATAGCCGGTCTTGTTCAGGGCTGGCGGAATGGTATGGCAGGTATAGCACTTCACACCGAACTTTCGGGCAAAGGCCGGAATCGCCCGTGCCGGCTGCGGAGCCAGAACAAGGGCCGCCAAAACCGGCATGACGGCCAAGAGCCAGGACTTTCTTCGCGGTAGAGCCATGCCGCATGGAAGGCACGTCAATGGCCAAGTATAGAGTCCTTTTATCTCAATTCATTACAAATGCTCCAAATAGTACATGGGGAGCGAATTCCCCGAAATGAATCGGGAGTTGTGGAATCCATTCCCCGATCTCACGGAACGAGTGGGATATCGGTCCGCGAAAAACCGGCGCCCTTGCAGAGCACCGGTTCGTGGCTCACCTTCGCGAGCGCGTAGACGCAACATACAAAAGCCGCCGAGGTCTCATTCGCCAGCCTGCGGTTCTTTCTCCCGCTTCAATAATGTGTAAAACGTCTTTCGATCCACCCCGGCCTCGCGCGCCGCGGCGCTGATGTTGCCGTCGCAACGGGCCAACAGCGTTTGCGCGTAAGAGAGCTCGAAGCTCGCCAGGTACTGTTCCCGCGCCTCTTTCCACGGAAGGCTGGAAAGCTGGCAGGCCGCGTCGGCTGGTTGCAGGTCGTCGGCGATGTCTTCCGGCTCCAGAATGCCGCCGGGGTGAAGTGCCGTGAGTTTTTCCATCAAGTTCTTGAGCTGCCGGACATTGCCCGGCCAGGGCTGCGTGAGAAGCGCTTCATAGAATCGAGGGGAGGCGGACAGGCTCTTGCCGTAGCGCCGGGAAAACCGCTCCAGGAAGAGACGGGCCAGGTGAGGGATGTCTTCCGGCCTTTCACGCAACGGGGGCAGCTTCAACGTGACCACTCCGAGCCGGTAGTAGAGCTCTTCGCGAAATGTGCCGGCCTTGATTTTCGCCGCCAGGTCCTGATTCGTCGCGCACAGAATCCGGCAATCCACGCGCACCGCCTCGAGGCCTCCCAAACGTCGCAACTGGCGCTCTTCGACGAACCGAAACAGGCGCGTTTGCAATTCTACGCTCAGATCGCCGATCTCGTCCAGGAACAGCGTGCCGCCATCGGCCGATTCGATCAGACCCTTCTTAGTGCGCTCGGCGCCGGTGAACGCTCCGCGCTCGTAACCGAACAACTCGCTCTCGATGAGCGAGCCTGGCAGGGCGCTGCACTCCACCGGCACGAATGGTCCTTTCTTACGTGGGCTTTGGTTTTGAATGTAGCGCGCCATGACCTCCTTGCCCGTGCCGCTCTCCCCCAGAATCATGACCGTGGCATCGGTTGCGGCCGCCCGCCGCGCCTTTTCGGTCAATTCCAGCATCACCGCGCTGCGGCTCTGGGGATGGTCTGTTTCACCGAGCTCCTCCAGCCTTCCTTTCAGCCGGTCGACCTC
>PLZX01000359.1 GCA_003152325.1 Bryobacterales bacterium
GGGACGCTGGAGTTGAACGGATCGCACTCGCCGAACGTTTTTTCGGACCCCGAGCAGGAATTTTACATCCAGCTTGCGGAGCCCGAAGATTTCGGTATCGTCAAGCTGACAACCAAGGGCGCAGTGCGGATTGTCGAGAACCTCACCTACAGCGCGGTGATCAAAGACCTGGTGGATGAAGAGCGCACGATGGTGGCCATTCTCCGGCGGGAGATGGCCGAGGGCCTCTACAAGATCTGGCCGCAGGAAAAACTGGAGCCGGGCGAATACGCGGTGGTGGAGTTCACGGACGGCAAGGTGAACATCCAGGTTTTCGATTTCGCAATCAAGGGGAAATGAAGCGGCCATGAATTCCGTGCGCGTAGCCGTGGTGCAGGCCGGTTCGATTCTGTTCGACAGCGAGGCGACGCTGGCCAAAGCGGAGCGGCTGACGGCGGAAGCGGCGGGCGGCGGCGCCCAGTTGATCGTCTTCCCGGAGGCTTTTGCAGGCGGATATCCGAAGGGGGCCGATTTCGGAACGTTGGTGGGCTCCCGCACGCCGGAGGGACGCAAGCTGTTCCGCCGCTATTTGGAAGGCGCGCTCGACGTGCCGGGCCCGGGCACGGCGCGGTTGGCCGAAGCGGCGCGGACGCACGGCGTCTGGCTTGTGATGGGCGCGATTGAGCGCGATGGCGGCACGCTGTATTGCACGGTGCTGTTCTTCGCGCCCGACGGCCGGCTGGCGGGCAAGCATCGCAAGTTGATGCCGACGGCCATGGAGCGCGTGATCTGGGGCTTCGGCGACGGCACTACCATGCCGGTGATTGACGCCGGGTTCGCCCGAATCGGCGCGGTGATCTGTTGGGAGAACTACATGCCGCTGCTGCGGGCGGCGATGTACGCCAAAGGCATCCAGTTCTATTGCGCGCCGACGGTGGACGACCGGGAGTGCTGGCAGGCCAGCATGCGGCATATCGCGCTGGAAGGTCGCTGCTTCGTTCTCTCGGCGTGCCAGTACAGCCGGCCGGAGGGCGCGGGGGAGCGGGAGACGATCCGCGGCGGGAGCGTGATTGTGGGACCGCTGGGCAAGGTGCTGGCGGGTCCGGTTTACGACCAGGAATGCATTCTGACGGCGGAGCTCGATGCGGGCGAGATCGCCGAAGGAAAGTTCGATCTGGACGTGGCGGGGCACTACGCGCGTCCGGACATTTTCCGGCTGGTGGTGAATGAGGGGAGCGGGTGAACGCATTGTGGAGTGAACTTCGCCCCATCCCGCGCTAGAATCGTTTGATATGGATCGGAAGATTGATCCGTCTACGGTAGAGACCACCCTGGAATCGGCGGCGCAGAATCCTGCATCCTCTTCCACGATGGGGATCTCGCACATCTCTTCGGCGCCGACCGCCGATGAGGGGCGGTTCGTTCCAGGCACACTGCTGGGCGGGCGATATCGCGTCATCGGGCTGCTGGGGCGCGGTGGGATGGGCGAGGTTTACCGGGCCACGGACCTCATGCTCGGGCAATCGGTGGCGCTCAAATTCCTGCCGCCGGAAGCGTCTTCGAATCCCCGGCTGCTTGAACGGTTTCACGGTGAAGTGCGGGTCGCGCGCCAGGTGTCGCACCCGAATGTATGCCGGGTCTACGATATCGGCGAGATCGAAGGCATGCCGTTCCTCTCGATGGAGTACGTGGACGGCGAAGACCTGGCCGGCCTGCTGCATCGCATCGGGCGGCTGCCCGAAGACAAGGCGCTGGTGACGGCGCGGCAGTTATGTGCGGGCCTGCAAGCGGCGCACGACCGCGGTGTGATTCATCGCGATCTGAAACCGCAGAACATCATGATGAACAAGCGCGGCGAGGTGGTCATCATGGATTTTGGTCTGGCAGCCATCGCCGATCAGCTTACCGGAGCGGAGGTGCGCAACGGCACGCCGGCGTACATGGCGCCGGAACAACTGAAGGGCGCGGAAGTAACGGCGCGGAGCGACATCTACGCGCTGGGACTGGTCCTCTACGAAACCTTCACCGGCAAACGGCCTTTCGACGGCCAGAGCGTGAAGCAACTGCTGGAGCAACAGGAATCGTCGCACCTGCCGAGCATGACGAGCGGCACGGCGGAGGTGGATCCGGCGGTGGAGAAGACCATCCGGCGCTGCCTGGAGCCGGACCCGGCGAAACGGCCAGCGAGCGCGCTATCGGTGGCTGCCTCGTTGCCGGGCGGCGATCCGCTGGCGGCGGCCCTGGCGGCGGGGGAGACGCCATCGCCCGAACTGGTAGCGTCGGCCGGCGAGCAGGAAGGGCTGGAACGCAAGTATTCGTTGCCGTGCCTGGCGCTGGTGATGATCTGCCTGGTGGCGGCGATTGTGCTGCAAGACCGGCAGGTGGCTCTCATGAACGCGCCGCTGGACGATCCGCCGGAAGTGCTGGCGCACAAGGCGCGGGAGATGGCGACGGCGTTCGGCTACCCACGCAAGCCGGCCGACACCAACTTCACCTTGGAAAATCGCGTGGTATTGCGCGACCACCTGAAGCAGCTGCCGGGGCCGCCGAAATGGCGCGAGTGGTTCGAAGGGGAATCTCCGATCCGCCTGGATTACCGCGAGAGCCAATCTTCCCTGGTGGCTTCGCCGTACGGTCTGGTGACCACCAATAACCCGCCTCCGGTGGAGCCGGGTATGGTGCGCGCGGTGCTGGACGGTGCGGGTCGATTGCGCGAGTTCTACGCCGTGCCTTACTCCAGCGGCGACGATCTGGCGAAGGCCGTGGAGCCTGCTGCGGTATTTCGTGCCGCCGGCCTGGATATGGCCGCGTTCAGCGAAACTCCACCCAAGTTCCTGCCGGTCGCCGCGGCCGACCAGACGCATGCCTGGAAGGGGCCGCATCCCAAGATCCCCAACCTGGATCTGACGGTCGATATGGCGACCTGGAAGGGCCGCGTCACGGAAGCCAAGGTGGAATTCGACTGGAAGCAGGCGGCGGCAGCCGAAGCGGGCCAGACCTCATTCGCTCAAGTGCGTGACATTGTCATTCTTCTGCTGATGGCGACAGGCGTGCTGGCCGCGGTGCTGCTGGCGCGGCGCAATTGGAAACTGGGCCGGACGGACCGCAAGGGAGCGCTGCGCATCGCGGCGGCGCAGTTCTTTTTCCTCATGATCGCCTGGCTGGGCACGGTGCATGCGGTAGCCAGCGTTTCGATGTTCAATCTCTTCTTCGCCAGCGCCGCCACGTGGCTGGTGTCTGGAGTCTCCATCTGGCTACTCTACCTGGCGCTCGAACCCTCGGTGCGGGCGCGGTGGCCGCATTCCATCGTCACCTGGAATCGCTTGCTGGCGGGCCGCTGGCTGGATGCGCAAGTGGGAGCTCACATCCTGATCGGGGCGGCGGCGGGATCGCTGGTGTGGACGACGGCGTCGGTGGCGGACGGGCTAACGGGCAACACCATGGGAGAAGCCGGTGGTCTGGTCGGCACTCTGGGAACCAGGCAATGGATCGCGTTTCAGGCCAGCGATTTTTCGGCAGTCCTGTTGATCGGCCTGGTTTTCTTCTTCGCTCTCACGGGCCTGCGCCAACTGGTCAAGAGAGACGTGGTGGCGGCGATCCTGGCGTCTTTGTTCTTCACATTCGTCAATATCAGCGCGAATGCCAGCACGCTGGATGCGCCGAACTGGAAAGTGAAGTGCGCGATTTATTTCGGCATGTTTGCGGTCCTGCTGTTCGTGCTGCTGCGCTATGGCCTGGTGGCAATTATGGCGGCTGCTTGTTTTATTAATTCTCTCGACTCCATCACGCTCGGCGGAGATTGGAAGACCTGGTATGCGCCGGCCGGCCTGGCGACGGTGACGATGCTGCTGGGCATCGCGATTTTCAGCTTCTGGCGTTCCCTGGGGCGGCGTGAGTTGATTGGAGGAAGGGTGGCGGAGGCCTGAAGCCCTGGGTGGTGGTGCTGCTGGTGATGCTGGGAGCCGGCCTGGTCCGCTGGCGCCTGCTGGACATCCCGCTCGAGCGCGACGAAGGCGAATACGCGTACGCCGGCCAGTTGATGCTGCAAGGCATACCGCCCTATCGACTGGCCTGCAACATGAAGCTGCCCGGAACCTATGCGGCGTACGCCGTGCTGATGGCCGTCTTCGGGCAAAGCATCGCGGGCGTTCATTGGGGATTGCTGCTGGTAAACTGCGCGGCCATTCTGCTGGTCTATCTGTTGGGCAAGCGGCTTTTCGGGACCACCTCTGCTCTGGCGGCGTGCGCCGCCTACGCCCTGCTCTCCGTCGGCTCCGCTGTGCTGGGCACGGAAGCGCACGCGACGCACTTTGTGGTGCTTCCGGCGCTCGCGGGCGCGCTGCTGCTGGCGCGTCCAGCCGATTCGTGGCGATTGTCGACGCTGTGGTGGAGCGGCCTGCTGTTCGGCCTCGCCTTTGTGATGAAACAGCAGGGCGTCTTGTTTGGAGTTTTCGGCGCCTTGTTGGTGGCGGCCCGTTGTTGGCGCGAGCGCCGCGGCCTAGTCCTGAAACTGGGAGCGTTCCTGGGCGGAGCGGCGGCGCCCTTCGCCGTGACCTGCCTGCTGCTGTGGCGCGCCGGAGTCTTTCCGAAGTTCTGGTTTTGGACCTTCACCTATGCCCGCCAATACGCCGCCGAGAGCTCTCTGGCCGAGGGCGTGTCGGCCCTGGCGGAGCACTTTCCACCCATCTTGAAACAGAATGCGCCGCTGTGGCTTTTGGCAGTGGCGGGGCTGGTGCTGGTCTGGCGGAAACGGGAAAACCGGGGCGCCGCGGCCTTCGCGACGGCGTTTTTGGCCTTCTCCTTTCTGGCGATTTGTCCGGGCCTGTTTTTCCGCGAACATTATTTCGTGCTGCTGCTGCCGGCGGTGGCGCTGTTGGCGGGGGCCGCGGTGCGTCACCGCGCCGTGTACTGGGTGTTCGGCGCGGCTCTGGTCTTGTCGTTGGGCTTGCAGCGCGAGTTTTTGTTCCGGATGAACCCGGTGGAGGCCTGCCGCGAGATGTACGGGCGCAATCCGTTTCCAGAAGCCATTCAGGTGGCCGATTACATCCGGACGCACTCGGAGAAGGATGCGCGTATCGCGGTGTTGGGGTCGGAGCCGGAGATCTATTTCTACGCTCATCGCCATTCGGCGACGTCCTACATTTACATGTACGGATTGATGGAAGCGCAGCCGTACGCGCTGACGATGCAAAACGAAATGATTGGAGAATTGGAGGCAAGCGCGCCCGAATACGTGGTGCAGGTTTCCGGCAACGCGTCGTGGCTCCAGGACCAGCAATCGCCCACGCGGGTTTTCGACTGGTGGTACGCCTACGGGACGCAGCATTACCGGCTGGTGGGGATCGCCGATATTATTTCCGAGGAGCGCACGGAGTATCGGTGGGCGTCCGCGGCGGAAGCCTATCAGCCGCAGTCTTCGTACTTCCTGGCGGTGTACCGGCGCAGCGAGCGAGTCACCGCAGCTTCACGCGGGACCAGTAGGCTCCCAGCCGGCAGTTCCCCGCGAGCGGCGTGGTGGCGAATTGCAGGCTCCCCGGCATCCCTTTGGGGAGGGCCAGCGCTTCAGAGTTGGTAACGTCCTCCGCGCCGCGCGCTTCTAGCGTGCGGCGGAGCAACATGCGATCCACGGTGCCGGCGCTGTCGCGATAACTCACCCGGAATTCCACGCTCGAGCGAGGGTCTGTCTGGTCGTCGCATTGGTTCGCGAGACCGAAAGCGACATCGAGAGACGCCGCGGCGCCATCGTAGGGAAGGCTCCCCGCCGCGGGGGCGTTGGCCTGGAGGCGCAGAATGCCGGACGCAACATTCCAGACTGGCCGTGTCTCCCAAAGCAGCGCGTCTTCGGGCGAGGACATGTTCCCGGCGAGTCGCAACTTGTCGTCTTCAAGCATTCCGGGCACGGGACGGGGCGGAATGGGAAGGTGGTACAGGCGGACCGTGATTTGCGGCTGATAGAATCGCTTTCCAACGCGACCGGTTTGCAAGAAAAGGCGGGTGACATCGGGCGCCAGCGGATGGCTTTGATCGCCGCGATAGAGCAGCGCGAAAGCGGCCGGACTCTCGACCAGCGGCGAGAGTAGAAAGCCGGACCGCGCCAGCGGAACCAGAAGCTGATAGACCACCCAGGGGCCTCCCGCCTGCACAACCAGACCCACTTCCGGCGGGCGGAACAGAAAGTCAACCAGACGGCCGAGCGGTTGAACCTGGAGGTCGATCTCCGCCCACACGGGGCCGGCGGAGGCGGGGCCGAGTTCGACTTCCTGATTCCAGGTGACGACGCGCTCCCGGATTCTGGCGGCGGGGAGGAGGGGCGCCGGTTCGGGCGCTTTGCGGAGAGCCAGGTACTCGCCCGAGAAGCCGGCGGGTTGGTAGCGCCCGAGGAGCTCCAGCCAGGCCAGATTATCGTTCGTGCTGGGATAGCGGCCGTCGATCGTAGCGGCGGTCAGGAGCACGAAGTCGGGCGCCTGCGGGCCGGCCAGCGAATGGGCATTCAGGCGCGCCAGGTATTCATTGACTGCGGCATAGCTTTGGATGACGGGCCGCGGCCGGTAGTCCTCGGAATTCGCCAGCAGCGTGAGGATGTCAATCGGCAGAATGTCCGCTGAGCCGGAGAGCGGAGCGATGGGGTAGGCGTCGTGCCAGGCGGCGAGGTCTGCGCGCCAGCCGCGCTGTAGCCGGGCGCTCGACTGGAAGGCGCGCGGAAACTGCCGGATGGCGTTCCCTCTCATCGCGAAGTA
>PLZX01000082.1:0-11104 GCA_003152325.1 Bryobacterales bacterium
TACGGCAACAACGGCCAGTGCAACCCGACGTATTTCACCGTGGGCAACCTGGTGACCTATCTCCAGAGTCTCGAAGAGGAGGGCATGTCGCGGCAGGAAATCATCGACACGCATGTCTTCTTCACCGCCGGCGCCTGCGGCCCGTGCCGCTTTGGCATGTACGAGGCCGAGTACCGGTTGGCGCTGCGCAACTCCGGGTTCGACGGCTTCCGCGTTCTGCTGTTCCAGCAGTCCGGCGGCTTGAACCAGTCCGATGCCGAAGCGGGCATGGAGATGAACCTCGACTTCTTCCTCGGCATCCTCAACGCCCTCAACTGCGGCGACGTGATGAATGAAGTGGCTTACGCCATCCGCCCGTTCGAAGCCGAGGCCGGCAAGACCGACCAGGTGCTCGACGAGACCATGGAGTATATGCACGAGGTGTTCAAGAACAAGCGCCCGTGGAAGCTCGAAGGCGGACTTGGCAAGTATCTGCGAGGCTTTTCCGATACCGCGGAATACATCGGCAAGTTCGTCAACCAGCTCAAGGGCGACGATTACGTGGGGCCGCTCGAACACTGCCGCGACCGGTTTAATGAAATCGATATCGACCGCCTCCGGGTGAAGCCCATCGTCAAAATCACCGGCGAGTTCTGGGCGCAGACCACCGAAGGCGACGGCAATTTCAATATGTTCAAGTTCCTGGAGCACGAAGGCGCGCAGGTGCTGGTGGAACCCATCGGCACCTGGATCATGTATATGATCCACCAGGTGGTGCAGAAGTACAAAGACTTCAAGGGCCTCGAAGAAGGCGCCGTGCTGCCGCCGCTGTGGAAGGTGGGTTCGCGCGCCAAGATCGAAATCAATTACCGCCAAAAGGTGGCCAAGCTGAAGCTGGCGGAAGGCATCTTCAAGGGTGAGTACCACAAGATCGTCAAGGCGCTGGGCGGGATTGCCCATCACCTGGCCGACCAGTACGAACTGCAACGCCTGGGCCACCCGTTCTACAATTCGCGCGCGGGCGGCGGCGAAGGCCATCTCGAAGTCGCCAAGAATATCTACTACTCGAACAAAGACCTGGCCCACATGGTGCTTTCTCTCAAGCCCTTCGGTTGCATGCCTTCCACGCAATCGGATGGCGCACAATCGGCCGTGGTTTCGAACTACAAGGACATGATCTACCTGCCGGTGGAGACCTCCGGCGAAGGCGAGATCAACGCCCACAGCCGCGTGCAGATGGCGCTGGGAGAAGCCAAGAACAAGGCCAAGAAGGAATTCGCGGCGGCCCTGGAGAAAACCGGGCTGACGCTGGCCGAGTGCCGGGCCTGGGTGGAAGCGCATCCGGAAACCAAGCGCCCCATGTACCACGTGCCCCACGCCAAGGGATTCGTGGGGTTGGCGGCGAACTTCGTGCTGCACATCGCCGAACGGATGAAGGCCGAGGGCGCAACCAAGCCCGAGCGTGAATTGGCAGCGGTAGCGAATTAACCGGATCACCATGGAAAAACACTTCCTGATAGGGATGGATGTCGGCTCGACCACGGTGAAAGCCGTGGTGATCGACGCCGCGACGGATGAGATCCTCTGGAGCGATTACCAGCGGCACGACACCAAGCAGCCGGAGAAGGTTCTCGAGTTCTGCAAGCGGTTCGACACGGAGGTGGAGGGCTTCGACGCGAAACAGTCGCGCATGTTCATCACCGGCTCGGGCGGCAATGGGCTGGGCAAGCACCTGGGCGCCAAGTTCGTGCAGGAAGTCAATGCGGTTTCCCTCGCCGTCGAGAAGATGTATCCGGAATGCGGATCGGTGATCGAGTTGGGCGGCCAGGACGCCAAGATCATCATCTTCAAAACGGACCCTGAGACGGGCCGCAAGAAGAAGATTCCGTCGATGAACGACAAGTGCGCGGGCGGCACGGGCGCGGTGATCGACAAGATCAACGCCAAGCTGCGCATCCCCGCGGCTCAGCTTTGCGAAATGGGCTACAAGGGCGTCAAGCTGCACCCGGTGGCCGGCAAGTGCGGCGTGTTCGCCGAGACCGATATCAACGGCCTGCAGAAGATGGGCGTACCGCCGGATGAGCTGATGGCGTCGCTGTTTGAAGCCATCGTCATGCAGAATCTTTCGGTGCTGACGCGCGGCAACACGCTGCTGCCGGTGGTCCTGCTGCTGGGCGGTCCCAACTGCTACATCAAGGGCATGCGCGATTGCTGGAAGAGCAATATTCCGAAGATCTGGGCAGAGCGCAACACCCCGCTACCGGAGGGTGTGCCGCCGGAAGATCTGATCAAGACTCCCGACAACGCGCAGTATTTCGCGGCCATCGGCTCCGTGGAATTCGGCAAATCGGAAGACGATGAAATCGGACAGTATATCGGCTACGAGAAGCTGGAGTGGTACGTCACCGTGGGCCGCGAGCAGGAGAAGGCCAAGAAGGGCGGCACCGGCGGGTTGGCGAAGGACGAAGCCGAGTTGGCGGCGTTCAAACAGAAATACCGCACCAAGAAGTTCACACCCGTTACCTTTAAGCCGGGAGATGTGGTGGAGGGCTTCGTGGGCCTCGATGGCGGATCCACGTCCACCAAAGCCGTGCTCCTATCGAAGGACCACAAGCGCCGCATCCTGGCCAAGACCTACCAGCTTTCCAAAGGCAATCCGATTGAAGACACCATCGAGGTTCTGCAGAAACTCGACGCACAGATCCGCGATCAAGGCGCGGACCTGAAGATTCTGGGTGTCGGCACCACGGGGTATGCCAAGGACATTCTGAAAGACGTGATCGGCGCCGACGCGGCGCTGGTCGAGACGGTGGCCCACACCGAGGCCGGTCTTCACTTTTACGACGACGTGGACGTGATCTGCGACGTGGGCGGCCAGGATATCAAGATCATCATCCTGAAGAACGGCCGTGTGAAAGATTTCAAGCTGAATACGCAGTGTTCGGCGGGCAACGGCTACTTCCTGCAATCCACCGCGCAGGGCTTTAACGTGCCGGTGGAGCAGTACGCCGATACGGCATTCGGGGCCAATGGATTCCCCTCGTTCGGCTATGGCTGCGCGGTGTTCATGCAGAGCGACATCGTGGATTTCCAGCGGCAAGGGTGGAAGCCGGAAGAGATCATGGCCGGCTTGTGCAACGTTNNCTGCTGCAGGGCGGCACGCAATACAACCTGGCCGCGGTGAAGGCCCAGGTGGACTTTATCGAGTCGCGCTTCAAGGGCAAGGACGTGGAGGCCGACGTCATTGTTCACGAGCACTGCGGCGAAGCCGGCGCTATCGGCGCGGGATTGGAAGCCGGGCGTCTCTGGGACAACGGCCGGCAATCGACGTTCATCGGTCTCGATGCCTGCGCGCACATCAATTACAAGACCACCCGCGAAGAAGCTACGCGCTGCTATTTCTGCAAGAATAAGTGCCTGCGCACATTCATCGACGTCAAGACCAACATTATCAATATCGGTTACACGCCGCCCAAGAAGACTAAGGTTCCGCTGGAAGCCGGCGCCCAACGCTTGATCATCGCCACCTGTGAAAAGGGCACGGTCGAGAACATTGAGGAAATGCGCGGCATCAAGGGCGACCTGGACAAGATCAAGAAGGCCAACCCGAATTTCGTCGAAGTAGCGGCCAAGGGTGTCTTCCGCGTGCCGGACGTGCCCATTGTGGCCGACGCGCTGCCCAAGTTCCAGATCACAGCCGCGCAGAAGAAGCGCGCCGCCCTGATGAAGAAGCGCTCCGAATTTCGCATCGGCATGCCGCGCGTGCTCAACATGTATTCGCAGACGCCGATCTTCACCGGATACTTTGCGGCGCTGGGCATCAAGGCGGAAAACATCGTCTATTCGGATTTCACCAGCGAGGAGCTCTACAAGGAAGGGGCCAAGCGCGGCGCCATCGATCCTTGCTTCCCATCCAAGCTGGGGATTCCGCACGTGCACAACCTGCTCTACAAGGTGCACGCCAAGAAGCCGCTCGACCTCATCTTCTTCCCGATGATCGATTGCCTGACGACGGATCTGTATAACGTTCAGGCCAGCCGTAGCTGTCCCACCGTGGCGGCCACGCCCGAAGCGGTGAAGGCTGCGTTCATCAAGGAAGGCAACCTGTTCGCCGAAAAGGGTGTCCGGTACCTCGACACCTTCGTCAACCTCTCCAAGCCCGACCTGCTGGAGCGGCAGCTTTTCGAAGAGTTCAAAGACATCCTGGGGTTGTCGCCCGAAGAGAATAAGAAAGCCGTGGAGCAGGGCTACCATTCGTTGCACTACTTCGACAACGTGACGATGCGCGGCGCCGCGCGCGAGGTCCTGGAGCAACTCGAACGGGAAGATCGCCTGGGCGTGGTGCTGCTGGGCCGTCCGTATCACAACGATCCCGGCGTGAACCACGAAATCCTGGAAGAGTTCCAGAAGCTTGGCTACCCGGTGTTCGCGCAGGACTGCCTGCCGATCGACGACGACATTATCTGGCGCCTGTTCGGCGAGGATGTCGCATCGGGAGAGTGTCCGCATCCGATGTCCATCGCCGACGTCTGGAAGAATTCCTACTCCGAGAACACCAGCCGCAAGGTTTGGGCCGCTAAGTACGTGGCGCGGCATCCCAACTTAGTAGCGCTCGAACTATCCAGCTTTAAGTGCGGTCATGACGCACCCATTTACACCGTGGTGGAAGAGATCGTGGAGCACTCCGGCACGCCCTATTTCTGCTTCAAGGATATCGACGAGAATAAGCCCACCGGCTCGATCAGGATCCGTGTCGAAACCATCGGCTACTTCCTGAAGCGCTACCGCGAAGACATGGTGCGCAATAAGAACAAGGCTAAGACCATCGAACAGCAGTTACAGGAGTTCGAGGCCCGCCTGCGCCGCGAAATGCTGCGCCAGAAGCTGGACGCGAGCGATGACGCGCGAGTGCGTGAATCCTTTGAGACCGGCTCCATGCCGCAAATCCACGTGAGCTTAGGCGCGTTGCAAGCCTCCAAGCCGCCCGCACGCGAATACGAGACGGTTTCCGGCGATTAGCCGCGTCTATTCCACCGCGCAGCCGTAGCGGCTCACGGCGGCATCACGCAAAGCGCGCGATTGGGCGGGCTGGCGAGCGTCGGCGTAGGCTTGCGCGAGATCCGACCAGGCTAGGCACAGATCGCTCTTCACAACGGGGCAATTCAGGTTCAGTTGCCAGGCTGTGCCCTGCTGTACGAACGCGCAGGAGCCGTCAGGGATCTTCCGATAGGCTTCGCGGATGGCGCCTAAGGTGGCGGGTTGGAAGCCATCCACCTGGGCTTTCTCTACCAATGAGACCGCCGCCATGCGGAGATTGCCAGCGGCCGCATAGGCCACTTCCATGCCGTCGAAGGCTTCGAGCGCAGCCGGGTTCAATCCTCTTCCGTAGCGCAGCGCGTCGATGGCCTCCTGGTAGCGGCCCAGGTTAAGGCAGGCGTTCGCCAGGTTGAAATACAACTGTTGGAAGCCGGAGCGCTCCGTCGGAGGGGCGCCACGCGCACGCTGGAGGTCGTCGTAGGCTTTCGCCGCGGCCTGGGAAATTTCGCGGGCCTTCTCCAGCACGGCGAGTGATTTCGCATACCAGGCGCGACTGTTAGCGGGGTCAAGGTCGGCCTTGGCGGCGTAATAGACGCCCAGGAAGGTGGGCGGAAACTCGGACGAGCGCGCGGGCGGAAGCGGGGCTAGAATCGCCCACGACTTTTCCTCTTCCTGGATGCTGCGGTCGATGTTGCGGCGCGCGTCCTGTTCGAATAGCGCTTTGGCGAGCATGTCGTGCAGGCGGAAGCTTTCGGGGGTGGTCTGGACGTCGGCGGTAGCGAGCGTCAGGTCGCTGTCCCATGCGAAGTTGCGAGCGAACGTGCGGCCGGCGTAGAGGACGGCCAGTACGGTCACCACAGTAACTGTGTGACGCCCGCCTTTCAGGCGGCTGAGCAGTGCCACGAGCGCGATGGCGAACGCCACCGAGGGCAGATACAGGAAGCGCTCGGCCATCAGAGCGCCGATGGGAAAGAGCAGGTTGGCGGTGGGCAGCAGGGCGATGGCGAAGAAGCCGGCCAGCCAGAAGGCGAGGCGGTCGCGGCGGTACCGCGCGAAGGCCAGCGCCAGAATCGCAACCACCACCAGCATCGCAACCCACGCCCACGGATCCGACCAGGCGGACAGCCGTACCTGGTTGTAGGAACGATCGGACGAGAGACCCAGCGGAAAGAGCAGCAGCCAAAGGTCAAGGCCGATCACCTTGATGGCGGTAAGCCGCGCGGTGAAAAAATCGGCGCCCAGGATGGGGTTGTCTACATAGACCGGCTGTGGCACGGGCAGCGAGCCGAGAACCGCGTGGCGCGCCCAGGCGAGGACCACCAGCGATGCGGCGACGGCCGCGTATGCCGGCCAGCGCGCGAGCAAGCGCGGCTTGCCGTNNGCCCTGCCGTTTGGCGTAGAGCAGCAGCCCGCCCAACACGGCCATGGCCGCCAGCAGGTCGGCGCGTCCCACGATGCCGGCGACGCTTTCGGTACAAATGGGATGGACAGCCCAGAGCGCGGCTGCGAAGAACGCGGGCTGCACGGCCCGGAACAGCAGCCAGGCCAGTTCGAAGACCAGCCAGACGTTGATGGCGTGCAGCAGGAAATTGACCGCGTGATAACCAGCCGGGCTCGTGCCATTGCCCAGCACCGCACTGTTGAACAGCAGTGACAGCGTCGTCACCGGCCGGTACAGCCCGTCGCCGGTTTTGGGCCACCAATAATTCCTAGTGAGAATCAGCTTGATATTTTCGGTGGTGACCTCGCGGATACGAGCATCCTGCGTGACCATCACCTTGGAATCCTGTGCCAGCCCCAACCCGAAAGAACCGGCGTACGCCGCCAGTGCCAGCGCCGCCAGCGCCGCCCGCGCTTTCCATTTCGAAAAGGAAACAGACACATTTTCACGGCTCTGTGATCGTTTCAAGCCCGTCATTATCCCATAATGAGAGAGGAGGGCTGATGAAACACTTTCTGGCGAAAACCGATCCTGAGACCTATTCCATCGACGATCTGGAACGCGAAGAGAAGACGTCCTGGGACGGCGTAAGCAATGCGCAAGCCGTCCGCGCCATCCGCGAGATGCGTCCGGGCGACCGCATCTTCGTCTACCATAGCGGCGGCGGTTCCGGAGTGGTCGGCCTGGCGACTGTGCGGTCGGAGCCGCGCGACGATCCCAAGAACCCGAAGTCGGCGGTAGTCGATCTGGAGTTTGCCGGACGCCTGGACCCGCCCACGACGCTGGCCGAAATCAAGCAGTCGAAAAAGTTCGACGACTGGGCGCTGGTGCGCCAGGGGAGGCTCTCCACCATGCTGGCGCCGGAGAAATTCGTGGAGTGGATGAAGGCGCGGTATCCGAAAGCGAAGATCTAGTTTACGCTGCTTCCTCAACGCTCACGATGAGACGCTTGCCAAACACGTCGAGCGCTTCCTTGATGCGCGGCAGTTTGGTAGGGTGCCTGGGATCGAGCATCCGCCGCACTTCTTTCTCGTCGCAGCCGAGTTTCCGCGCCAACTGCGCATTGGTGATCCCGGCCTCTTTCATCGCGAGATAGAGAGCGGCTTTCGCAGCCATCTGTGCCGGCACGGGAATCAGCCGTTCCCCCCGCGCGCCTTTCGACGCCATGGGGATCTCTCGTCCGCCGTCAATCCTTCCAGCGATCGTCTCTTCCAGGCAATCCGCGGCCTGCCAGAGTGCATCTTTTTCTCCCTTTCCCTGCGTGATCGCCTCCGGGACATCGCGGAACGTAATCACGAAGACGCCCGGCATGTCCCCACGCCCAAACCTGGCTGGATATACAAATGTGCGCATAGTCGTCTCCTTCACTTGAAGTCCTTCTCGCTCAGGCCAAGCTGATTGAGCATCTTGTGGTAGGCACGTTCATCGACTTCATCCTTTAGATTGCGAACGGTCGTCGGCTCAGCTCCATAATAGAGAAGTCCGTGGCTGCCCTTGCCGCGATGAGCAATCCAGCGGACTTCCACGCCGCGCTCTTTGCCTAGCGCCTGGATGCGCCTGACAAACTCATTGCCTCTCACAGAACCAGTGTCGGACAAAAATGTCCTGAAGGCAAGCGAAGTCGGGAGTTTTTCACCTGGCGTTCATTTCCTCGCGCGTGAATTCACGGGTTAACTTCACATGCGAAAGACTGCGCATCAAACGGTCGAAATCGGCCCCATCGTTGGACGTGCCGGCATAGCGCTCCAGCCACTCTCGAAACGCCGTGTTCAGTGTTCTGTGCTCACCGAGAGCCCTCGCGCGGGCCTTTGCGATTAGCTTCTCGTCCGCGCTAAAGGTCACATTCTTCATGATTCCAGTGTGCACGAATTTCGTGCACTCATACAAGAGCTAACTGCTCTTCAGTAGGCTCCGCTCAACAGTACCAGGGCTCGGTCAGATACGGGATGGTGGCGCGCGAGACCATTGGCGCGTCCACGGGGAACTCGCCGGCTTGCGCCAGGTCCCAGATCTGCCGGAAGATATCCCACCGGCTCTGGTGGCGCCGCTCCTGGCGCTTGATCAACTCCTGGACTGAGGAGCACAGCACATCCAGCCGGCCGTCGGTGTTCTGCCACGGATAGCAGAGAGCGCGTGTGTCGAAGGGCTGGATCCTCGTGCGCATTTCCGGCAGCTCCAGCACCAACGACCCTTCCGGCAGCAGCAGGCGGATGGCTAGTTGAATGGGCGCCACTTGCTCGGCCAGTTCCAAATCTACCAGCGCCCGCAGGAACTCGCGATAGGCTTCCAGCGTGGTCCACGGTGTAAACGGAATGAACGTCGGCGAGAGCGCCAGGCCGGTTGCCCGCATGAGCTGCAGAGCCTCTTCGAACCCCGCCCGCGTGTGGCCTTTGGCCAGTTTGTCGAGCACTTCGTCGTCCAGCGATTCCACTGCGCTGGTCACGAACAGGCAGTTCGTGGCTTTCAAGACGGGCAGCAGTTCGCGATGGTTCAGTAAGTGCTCCACCTTGATGGTGACGTCATAAGTCAGTTCCGGCCACTCGCTATGCAGCGCTTCCACAATCGGAACGGCGTGGCCCGGGCCATTGAAGAAATCCGGGTCGCCGAAGGTGATGTGCTGCGCTCCAGCCGCCACCTGCTGCCGGATGTCCTGCAGCACCACGTCCCGCTGCACGATGCGGAACAAACCGCGATAGACCGGCACCACCGGGCAATGGCGGCACAGATGCTTGCAGCCGCGGGATGCCTCCGTGTACCCGACCCGCCGCGTGGCGCCGTCGGTTACCAGTTGCGCATAGGCTCCCAGCGCTGGCAGTCCTGTGCGATCCGGCACGCGAAATTGTTGTCGCGCCATCGAGATCAGCGGCTCCGGTTGGCGGTAAGGCAACTCGCCCGAGCGCGTCACGCTCAAGCGCCGTGCCAGGTCGCTCAATCCCTGTTCGAACTCACCGCCGATCACCGTCTGCACGCCCAGCCGCCGCAGCAGCGCGTCGTTCAATGGCGCGTACAGCCCATAGCCGCACAGGTGCGCGTGCGAATTGGCGGCCCGCACTTTGTCGATCAGTTTCTGGAACAGCCGCGTGGCCGTGTGCATCGGCAGAAAAAATGCCAGCAGATCCGCCTCTTCCACCGCCNNAAACCAGGTACCATCTCCCCCATGTTTGCCGCTCCCACTATCGCCGACGAAATTCTCGACCTCAAACGCCAGCGCAAGGCCATTCTGCTGGCTCACCATTATCAGGAGCCCGAGATTCAGGAACTGGCCGATGTGGTGGGCGATTCGCTCGAGTTGGCCCGGCAGGCGCGCGAGTTCTCCGGCGATGTCATCGCGTTCTGCGGCGTCTGGTTCATGGCCGAAACCGCCAAGGTGCTGAATCCCGATCGCGTCGTCGTGGTGCCCGATCGCGAGGCCGGTTGCAGCCTGGTGGACAGTTGCCCCGTCGAGCCCATTCGCGAATTTCGCCACCGCAACCCCGATCACGTCATCGTCAGCTACATCAATACCTCCATTGAAGTGAAGGCCGAAAGCGATATCCTCTGCACGTCGCGCAATGCTGTCCACATCGTCAACTCCATTCCGCGCGAGACGCCCATCCTCTTCCTGCCCGATAGCAATCTGGGCAATTACGTGCGCCGCGAAACCGGCCGTGAGAACATGCAGATCTGGCAGGGAACCTGCATCGTGCACGCCACTTTCCCGGCCCGTCGCGTGGCGGAGGCCAAAGTCGAACACCCCGAGGCCAAAGTGGTAGCCCATCCCGAGTGCCCGGAATCGGTGCTGGCGATGGCCGATTTCATTGGGTCCACTTCCGCCATCATCCAGTACTGCGCTGCGTCGAGCGCCGCCGAGTTCATCGTCATGACCGAAAGCGGCATCCAGTATTCGCTCGCGCGGGCGGCGCCTTCCAAGCGCTTCTACTTCGTGGCCAATGAAAACTGCAATTGCAGCGAGTGCCCTTACATGAAGCTCAACAGCCTGGAGAAACTCCGCGACTGCCTGCTCACCCTGCAACCGCGCGTGGAATTATCACCCGAGATCATGCGCCGCGCGCTCCTGCCGCTCGAGCGCATGCTGGCCGTGAAATAGATGAACGCCGCGCCCTTGCTCGATTCCTTCGGCCGCGTCCATGACAGTCTGCGCATCAGCGTCACCGACCGCTGCAACATCCGCTGCTTCTACTGCATGCCGGAAACCGGCGCGCAATTCGTCGACCGCGGCGAGATCCTCAGTTTTGAAGAGATCGAACGCTTTGTGCGCATCGCCGTCCCGCTGGGCGTAACCAAGCTGCGGGTCACCGGCGGCGAGCCGCTGGTGCGGCGCGATCTGCCGGTGCTGATCCGCCGCCTGGCCGCAATCCCGGGCATCCGCGATCTGGCTCTCACCACCAATGGCGTGCTGCTTCCGGAGTTTGCCGTTCCGCTCTACGAAGCCGGCCTGCGCCGCCTCAACGTTCACATCGACACGCTGGATCGCGCACGTTTCCTCGAAATCACCCGCCGTGACGACCTCGACAAAGTCCTCGCCGGTCTGGCGCTCGCCCGGCAAGCCGGCTTCTCCCGCATCAAACTGAATGCCGTTGCGGTGAAGAATCTGGTGGAACCCGACATTGTTCCGTTGGCACGCTACGCGCGCGAAAACGGGTTCGA
>PLZX01000082.1:11153-16674 GCA_003152325.1 Bryobacterales bacterium
CTCACCGCCGACGGCAAGCTACGCTACTGCCTGTTCGCCATCGAAGAGGACGATGTCAAGACTCTGATGCGCAGCGGCGCCTCCGACGACGAAATCGCCGCGCTGGTCCGCCGCAACATCGCCGGCAAGTGGGAAGGCCACGAAATCAACTCCGCCAAGTTCGTTGCCCCGCCGCGGCCCATGTACTCCATCGGCGGGTAGTATAAACCGCTCTGCCACCGTCAGTTCGCCGCCTTCAGCCCGTTAATCAGACCGGCTATTTCGTCTACCAGTTTGCCCGCCAGGGGAAGTGAAGGATCGTTATACGACGCGAGTTGCTTCTCTCTCTCCGCGGGCACTTCCTTCAGGACATGGTTCATCCCTTCGATCACCACCAGTCTTGCGGATGGATTGCCCGCCGCCAGCAACTTTGCGTCGTTGACTCCCACGGTTAGATCGGTAGTCCCCTGCAGAATCAGGACGGGCACCGTTAGCTTGCCGATTTCACGCGCCGGGTCGTACTTGAAATTAGGAAATCAAGTACGGCTGGATGCTAGGGCGGAACAAAGACGCGAGACCGGCAGGAACGGACTCGACCCGGCGCCCCTCCTCGAGTGTCTTCACGATGTCTTCCACTGGTTTCATCATGTCCGGCGGGGTCCCCTGCGCCCTGATCTGACGCAGAATGGTTTGGCCGCCGGACTGCCCCAATCCTGCGATCGAGACCTGGGTGGTGCTGGCATTGCTGCTTTTGCCCCTGGCAGCCGGATTCATCTTTCTCCGTTGACCTCGCAGCACTAATACAATTCCGGCTCTCCGGCCGGCCTGGTCTTCCACCTGCGATGAATCCACAACCACTGGTCCGGGTATTCGCGGATCACTTCCTCCAGCTTGCTCTGCACCGCCTGCGTATCGCGCTCCGTGTCGCCCGTCATCTCCACCGGCGGGTAGAATCGGAGCACATAACGCCGCTCCGCTTCCGACCACAGCGCGAACCCCGGAATCACGGTCGCGCCGCTGTGCGCCGCGAGTTTGGCGAACCCCGTCCCGGCGCAAGCCTTCACCCCGAAGAAGTCCACAAACAGTCCCGCATCGGGCGACGAGTTCTGGTCCACCAGAATCCCCACGGCTTCGTTTGCTCCGAGCGCCTTCAGAATCGACCGGGCGAAGTCCTTCTTGAAGATCATGCGGTTGCCCGATCGCCCGCGCCGCTGCTCCACCATGGCGTCGATCTGCGGATTGTCCAACGGCCGCACCACAACGTTCATGGGTGCGGCGAGCAGGGCGTGCGCGTAGGCACTCAGTTCCCAGTTGCCCAGATGTGCGGTGGCGAACAATACGCCCCGCCCTTCGCGCCGTGCCTGCTCGAAGTGTTCGCCGCCCTCGCAGCGGATCCACTGCGCCAGGTTTTCGCGCCGGATCGCAGGGAATTTCGCCACCGTTACCAACAGCCGCGCCACCGAGCGGAACACGCCGTCCACCGTCTTCTTGCGCCGCGCAGCGTCCAGTTCCGGCAGCGCGAAGGAAAGGTTGCGGTACGCCACGCGCCGCAACCGCGGCAGTGCCAGGTCCAGCAGATTCGCGTACACGCGCGCCAACCCGTGCGCCACCGCGATGGGCGCCCTTTCCAGCGACTTCAAAACTAAGAGCGCCGCACCGTATTCCAAACCGTTTCGAATGGCCGAGCGCTGCCGCATGAAACCGCATTGTGGCACATCCGCCGCGCGGCGCGGGCGCCCGGCATCTACGCTATCATGTTACAAATCCCTATGATTCAAGACGTACTCATTGAGGGCCTCACTTTCGACGACGTTTTGCTCGAACCGGCCCACAGCGATGTGCTGCCGTCTGAAGTCGACACCCGTTCCTGCCTCACTCGCCGGATCGGCCTCAACGTCCCCATCGTTTCCGCAGCTATGGATACCGTCACGGAATCCCATCTGGCGATTGCGCTGGCGCAGCAGGGTGGCATCGGATTCATTCACCGCAACATGACCGTCGAACGCCAGGCCGAGGAAGTCGACCGCGTGAAACGCTCGGAAAGCGGCATGATTGTCGATCCCATCACCATCAGCCCCGATTTACCCATCTCCGCGGCCCAGGAACTCATGGCCCGCTACCGCATCTCCGGTGTGCCCGTCACCAAGGACGGCAAATTGGTCGGCATCCTCACCAACCGCGATCTCCGTTTTGAAAACCGCTTCGACGCGCCCATCTCCGAAGTCATGACCAAGGAGAACCTGGTAACCGTCGCGGTCGGCACCACGCTCGAACAGGCCGAGGCCATCCTCCACCGCCACCGCGTCGAGAAGTTGCTGGTCGTGGACGACCAGTTCAAGCTCAAAGGCCTCATCACCGTCAAGGATATTCAGAAGAAGTTGAAGTATCCCAATTCCGCCAAGGATTCCCAGGGCCGTCTGCGCGTGGGAGCGGCTATCGGCGCCACCGGCGATTTTCTGGAGCGCGCGCAGGAACTGGTGGCCCGCAAAGTGGACGTGATCGCCATCGACACCGCCCACGGTCACAGCAGCCGCGTGATGGACGCCGTCAAGACCATCAAGAGCAAGCTACCCGACGTGCAGCTCATCACCGGCAACGTGGCCACTTACGAAGGCGCCCGCGACCTCGTCTCGCTCGGAGTGGATGGCATCAAGGTCGGTATCGGTCCTGGTTCCATCTGCACTACCCGGGTGATCTCCGGCGCCGGGGTTCCGCAGATTACTGCCATCGCCGAATGCGCCCGCGCCGCGCGGGAAGGCGGCATCTCGCTCATCGCCGATGGCGGCATCAAGTTCTCCGGCGACATCACCAAGGCCATCGCGGCCGGCGCCGATTGCGTCATGATCGGTAGTCTGCTTGCGGGCACCGACGAGAGCCCGGGCGAGACCATTCTCTATCAAGGACGCACGTTCAAGACCTATCGCGGCATGGGATCACTCGGCGCGTCCGGCAAATCCAGCTTCGACCGCTATGCCCAGGATCCCAACACCAAGATGGTTCCCGAAGGCATCGAAGGCCGCGTGGCTGCCAAAGGGCCCCTCTCCGAGTTGGTCTATCAATTGGTTGGCGGTTTGCGCTCCGGCATGGGATACTGCGGCGCCCGCAGCATCACCGAACTGCAAACCAAGTCACGTTTCCTGCGCATCTCGCCCGCCGGCCTGCGCGAGGGCCACGTGCACGACGTAATTATCACGAAGGAAGCGCCCAACTACCGCGTGGAGTAGGCCGTATGCTCCAACTCGGTGATCCGCAGGTCGATGAAAGCAAACTGGCAAATCTCTGCGGAGAGATGCGGCCCGACAGTGACATCGAAGCCTCTTGGGGCAGGATGGTATCCTGCGCGCCGGTTGCCAACCTGCCCCACAAGCCGGCACCTTCCGTCACTCTATTCTGCGAGCCTCAATGGCTTGGCTAATACGCCTTGAAATCCGCCTTCACGGCCTTCTCCATAGCCCGCGCCGCGTTCAGCAGCCATCCCCGCGGCCGCTTCTTCAGGTCCGCCCGCAAGGTGGTCGCGCGGCCGCTGCCAAGGTGGATGTTGGCCGTCTCCCAGCCCATGGCGTTCAGCAACCGCAGCACGTCGTGCTCCCTGGGCAGCGCCGAAAGTTCAATCCGCGAGCAATCGGGCGCCAGGCGCCGGACGATCCAGTGCTTCTGTAGCCGCACGAACGGATCGCGGCATCGCACCGCGCAATCCAGAACCTTCTGATACAGAATGTCCGCCGTGCCTTTTCCGTCCGCCGCCCAAACGCACGCCGAGGGCGCCAGCGCCTTGGCCTCGCGCGCCACTGATCCGCCGCGCCATTCAGCCAGTGCCACGTACCGTTCCCGTCCCAGGCTGCCCAGCCCCGCAATCCGGTGCGCCGCCCGCCAGCGCAGGCCGCGTTCCGGCATCATGTGGTCGAATGCCTTGCTCACACCCGCCGGGCCTTCCGTCTGCAATTCCGCCAGCGCTCGCAGTCTCTGCCAATAAGGTTCGGGATCGTGCAGCCGCGCCGTCGCCATGTGCCGTAGCGCCGGATGGTGCTCCGCCAGCACGAAGGGCCGGCCGCCCGCTTCCAGCGCCTCGCGGTAGCCCTTCAGAATGGCATCCACGCCGGTTTTGGCGTCGCAGCCCATCTGGGCCAGCACGGCGCTGGTCGCCAGGCGGACCAGGTCGTTGGTGTAGGGAAGCCGCCACGCCTCGTCGAAATCGTTGATCCCCCAGATCAGCCGGCCCTCGATGTCCCGCCAGGTCCCGAAATTCTCCACGTGCAGGTCGCCCACAGCCAGCACTTGGGGCCCGCGCGCCGCTTCGCCGCAGACGTCTTCCCAGATTTGAGCCCAGCGATAGTACGTGGCGCGCATGAATGGAAAGACCGCCGTGCGCATCTGCGCGTGCTTGAACTTCAGGTCCGGATCGACAATCCGCAGGTGCCGCGCCAGCCAAGCTTCATATTTCGCTGTCGCCTTTTTTATGTTCACGCTTCCCCCGCCGTCGCAGGCGTCAGCATCCATTTGAGCACGCCCCGTGGTTCCGGCCCGGCGCGTTCGCAATCCACGCGCACCAGCGCCGCCTTCTTCATGTCCACGGAAAGCGCCGGGCTGTCCAGCAAAAATGCCACCATCGAGCTCATCAGCGGCTCATGGCTCGCCAGCAGGATCGCGCGTTCCTCGCCGTGCTTGCGGATCTCTTCCCACGCATCGAAGGGCGACGCTTCCGGCACCAGCGCTCGCGTCTTTACCACCTTGCCCGGATAGCCCAGCGCTTCGGCGGCCACTTCGGCCGTTTCCATGGCGCGCCGGTACGGGCTGGAAAGAATCAGGCTCGGCTCCGCGCCCGCGGCCCGTGCCCGCTTGAGCACGCGGCGCAGTTTCTCCCGTCCTTCGTCGGTCAGCGCGCGTTCCGCATCCGGGTGCCCCGGCAAGCCCTCTTCGGCGATGCCGTGCCGCAACAGATAAACCTGCATCAGCTTCGGACTTTCCGCGCCGGCGGCCGCGCCGTGGGCATGCGCCGCAAGCGCAGCCGCGAGACTTGGCGCTGCAATTCGCGGAAAATTTTCGGCACCGGCTGGCTGGCGTCGATCACCGTGAACTCGTACGGTTCCACCATGGTGTCGAGCGCCTGAATCAACTTCTTCTGGTAGCGCACGAAGCTCTCGTACATGTCCGGCCCAAACCGCAGGTCCATGCCGCTTTCCCAGAAATCGAAGGCGCCGCGGCCCAACACCACGCGAGACACCAGGTGCTCCACGTCCGCGCGCAGATACAACACGGCGTGCGGCTTCAACGCGAAACCGGCGACTTGCTCGATCCACCGCCGGTTTTCGCCGCGCGCCATGGCCCGCGCCATAATCGAAAAAATGTAGCGGTCAATCAGCACCACGAAGCCGGCCCGCAGGGCCGGGACAATTTCGTTCTCCAGCCGGTCCGCAAAATCGGTGGTATAGAACAAGGTCATCGTGATCGGCCCCAGGGTGTTGCCTTCCTTGGCCATCTTGATGCCCTTGCCCGCCAACGCCGAGCGTGCCATTCCCGTGTCGAGCACCGCGTGGCCTTCCTG
>PLZX01000278.1:0-11990 GCA_003152325.1 Bryobacterales bacterium
GTGGCCTCGCGCAGGCGTGAGAAGTTCGATGCAGGCGAGTTGCTGATGCTGGTCGATGGACCGGAATCACCCGAGTCAATATTTGTGCGGATCAATGGCCTGCGGCCTGGCAGGGGACTCGAATGCCAGTACACGATGGAATCGGGCGAATTGAGAGAACGGACCGAAATAGCCCGCCAACCGCAATAAAGCAACCCACCCAACCTCCTATACCGGTGTGCGGCATCCCGCACCAAGAACCGCAAAGGCTCACGTAGGTCACTCATGCGCCAGTTTGGGCACAGGTGATTTTTTTGCGAACTCAGGCGGCGCGGCGACGTAGTAATCACCATGAGAGCTCTCAAGCACGTGGTGCGCCGACTGTGGCGGGCGCCGGGGTTTACGGCGATTGCGCTGGTCACGCTGGCGCTCGGGATCGGCGCNNACCGCCATCTTCAGCGTGCTCAATGGTGTGCTGATGAAGCCGCTGCCGTATCCCCGAGCACAGGAGCTGGTGGGGGTATGGCACGTGGCGCCGGGAATCGCCGGGATCAAGGGGGACATCAACTGCTCGCCTCCCATGTACTTCACGTACCGCGAAGAAAGCCACACCTTTCAAGAGTTCGGGTTATGGTCGAACGACGACGCCAGCATCACCGGCGTGGGTGATCCGGAGCAGGTCCAGGCTTTGGATGTGACGTACGGCCTGCTGCAAGCCCTGAATGTGCGCCCAGTGGCGGGACGCTGGTTCTCACAGGCCGACGATGCGCCCGGGGCGCCCGAGACCGTGATGCTGACTTACGGCTATTGGCAGAGGCGATTCGGCGGAAACCGATCGGCGATAGGGCGGACGCTGACGGTGGATGCACGGCCGCGCACGGTGATCGGGGTGATGCCTCGCGACTTCCAGTTTTTGAATTCGACGAAGGCGGACCTGATTCTGCCGCTGCGGTTCGACCGCAACAAGATGGTTCTGGGGAATTTCAGCTACCAGGGCATCGCGCGGCTCAAGGCCGGCGTCACGATGCAGCAGGCCGACGCGGACGTGGTGCGGATGCTGGGGATCTGGCTGAAGGCGTGGCCGCCGCCGCCCGGATTCAGCCGCGCGCTGTTTGAGAATGCGCGCCTCGGTCCGAAGCTGCAGCCGCTGAAGCAGGAAGTAGTGGGCGACATCGGCGGCACTCTGTGGGTTCTGATGGGGACCATCGGACTGGTGCTGCTGATCGCCTGCGCGAACGTGGCGAACCTGCAGCTGGTGCGCGCGGAAGGGCGGCAGCAGGAACTGGCGGTGCGGGCGGCCCTGGGCGCGGGCTGGGGAAGAATCGCGAAGGAACTTCTGCTCGAAAGCGTCACACTGGGTGTGTTGGGCGGCGGGCTGGGACTGGGACTGGCGTATGGAGCGTTACGCGCGCTGGTGGCTATGGGACCGGCGACCCTGCCGCGGCTGCACGAAATCGGCATCGATGCGCCGGTGCTGGCGTTTACGCTGGCGGTTTCCCTGCTGGCGGGCCTGCTGTTCGGCCTGCTGCCGGTGCTGAAGTACGCGGGACCGCACCTGGCGGGGACTCTGCGGAGCGGCGGACGCACCATGAGCCACGGGCGGGAACGGCACCGCGCACGCGACACGCTGGTGGTGGTTCAGGTGGGATTAGCCCTGGTGCTGCTGGTGGGTTCCGGCCTGATGATCCGCACGTTCGAGGCATTGCGGAACTTCCAGCCGGGATTCGCGAGGCCCGAGGAAGTCCAGATGCTGCGCATTTCCATTCCGTCAGGCGAGGTGCGGGAACCGGAGCGCGTGATGCGCATGGAAAACGACATGATCGACCGGCTGGCGGCGATCTCCGGTGTCAGCTCGGTTACGTTCGCCAATGGCGCTCCGCTGGAAGGACAAAACTCGACCGACGTTCTCTACGCTGAAGACAAACACTATGGCGAGGGACAAATTCCCCCGCTGCGGCGGTTCCGGTTTACCGCGCCGGGGTTTTTCCAGACCATCGGCACGCCCCTGGTGGCGGGACGCGATTTCACATGGACCGACGTGTATGACAAGCGGCACGTGGCGATGATTTCCGAAAACATGGCGCGGGAAATGTGGGGCTCGCCCGGCGCGGCGTTGGGAAAGCGGATTCGGGAAGGCTCCCAAGATCCGTGGCGCGAGATTGTGGGCGTGGCAGGCGACGTGTACGACGACGGCGCGCAACAGAAGGCGCCGGCATTTTCTTACTGGCCAGTCCTGATGGATGGGTTCTGGGGCGACCCGGTGCATGTCCGCCGCGACGGCGTGTTCCTGGTCCGCACGAAGCGCGCCGGGACGCAGAGCTTTCTGGCCGAAGCGCGGCAAGCCATCTGGCGGGTGGACGCGAACCTGCCGGTGTTCCAGGTGCAGACGCTCAAGGACGTCTACGATAAATCCATGGCGCGGACTTCCTTTGCGCTGGCGATGCTGGCGATAGCCGGCGCCATGGCGTTGCTGCTCGGCGTGGTGGGGATCTATGGCGTGATCGCCTACGCGGTCTCGCAACGGACGCGCGAGATCGGCATCCGCATCGCTCTGGGCGCGCCGCCGGCCGGACTGCAGCGGATGTTTGTGAGGCACGGGCTGCTGCTGGCGGGAATCGGCGCGGCGCTCGGGCTGGCCGCGGCGGCTGGGTTGACGCGGCTGGTCCGATCGCTGCTGTTCGGGGTCAAGGCGCTCGATCCGGCGACCTACGCAGCGGTTGCGATGCTACTAATCGGAGCCGCGGCGCTGGCCAGCTATCTGCCGGCGCGGCGGGCTACGGCAGTGGATCCGATGGAGGCGTTGAGGATCGAGTAAAGGGCGGCTACTCCTGGCGGAGGGCGCTCACCGGGTCTATGCGGGCGGCGCGGCGGGCTGGGATGAGACTCGCGAAGAGAGCGGCGATGACTAACACCGAAATCATCACGGTGAATGTCAACGGGTCCGTGGGGCGCATTCCGGCTACCAGGCCCGCTAAGAGACGGCCGGCGGCAAAGGCGGCCGACATGCCTGCAACGACGCCGCCGAAAATCATTCCGAGACTCTGCCGGAGCACCAGCCACATGACATCGCCGGTGGTGGCGCCGAGCGCCATGCGGACGCCGATTTCGGGCACGCGGCGGCCCGTGAGGTAGGCGAGCACGCCATAAACGCCGATGCAGGCGAGCAACAAAGCCAAGCCGGCGAAGATGCCGAACAACAACAGGAGGAAACGCTGGCGGGCTAGCGAATCGCTGACGAGTTGCTCCATGGTGCGGATCTCATAGAGGACCTGGTCATTCGAAGCGCCGCGCACTTCGCGGCCGAGCGGTTCGACCAGACTCAGAGGCGGGATGGTGGTGCGGACGGCGATCGACATCAGCTCAGACCAACGACGCAAAAGGCGGTCGGGCACCTGGGCAAAGGGATAGTAGAGCTGGGCGCGCACTTTGGCTTGATCGTCGCCGGCGAGGCCCCAATGGCGGACGTGGCCCACCACACCGACCACGCGGACGGGATCGGCGCCCAGACTGATCCAAACGTGCTGGCCGATGGGGTTCTGGCCGCCGAAAGCCGCCTGCGCCATCACGGGATCGATGACGGCAACGGACTCATTGCCGACGCGGTCCTGGTCGGTGAAGAAGCGGCCCTGGAGCAGCGGGATGCCCATGACCTTCAGATAGTCGGGAGTCACGCTGGTTGCCAACGCGAGCGGTTGCTGGTTCTCAGGCGGCTCAGCCGGTGTGGTCCAATAGCCGACTTGGCTGTTGCCTTCGCGCATCGGGACGGTATCCATCAGGGTGACGGACTCGACTCCCGGTACGCGGCGGGCGTGGTCGAGCGAATCCTGCCATGCGGCGCGGATCTTCGCGGGGTTGACGAGTGTGGCAGGCGAGAGCGCCATCCGGCTGGTGAGCACGTTGCGGATGTTCACACCGGGCGAGAGCGAGGAGAGCCGCAGGAGCGTGCGGCCGAGCATTCCGGCGGAGATCAGCAGCACGACGGAGAGGGCGATCTCAGAGATCACGAATGCGCCGTACAGACGGCGCGAGCCTCCGGTGACGGTGCGCGCGCCGGCACGGAGGGTCTGTTCGAGTCGACGCGCGGGAGCGCGGAGGGCGGGCGCCAATCCGAAGAGAAGACCACTCAAGAGCGAGGCGGCGAGGGCAAACAGCAGCACACGCCAATCGAGCCGGACCTCTTCGGCGCGCGGCAGACTGCCGGGCCAGAAGGCCAGAAACGGGCGGACCCCCAGGGCGGCGAGTGCGACGCCGAGCAGGCCGCCGGCAAGTGCCAACACAGCGCTTTCGGTGAGACATTGGCGCACCAGGCGGCTTCGGCCGGCGCCGAGCGCAACACGCAGGGCAAGTTCGCGCTCGCGGGAAAGCGCGCGCGCCAACAGCAGGCTGGCGACATTGGCGCAGGCGATCAGCAGCACGAGGCTGACCGCGCCCAGGAGCAACCAGAGCGTGGAGCGGACATCGCCGACATCCGGACGAAGCGGCTGCGCGATGAAGGTGCGGCCGGCGTTTGACTTCGGATATTGCTGCGCCAGGCGGCCGGCGATGACCGCCAGCTCGGTTTGTGCGTGGACCAGGCTCTCACCGGGGCGAAGGCGCGCCCAGACTGTCAGGCGGTGGGCTTCCCGATTCTGCATTTGGGGCGCGGTGTCCTGGCCGAGCGGCGTGAAAAGATCGGGTTCTTCACCGTCCAGGCGGAGGCCCGCGGGTGCTATCCCGACGATGGTGTAGGGCCGGCCGTCAAAGACAAGTGACCGGCCGATCGCCTCCGGGCTTGCGGCGAAGCGGCGCTGCCACATGCCGTAACTGATGATGATGACGGGCGCCGCGCCCGGGCGGTCTTCTTCAGGCAGGAATGGGCGACCTCGAAAGAGAGGAACGCCCAGGACCGAAAACAGTTCGAAGGAAATCTCGCGGCCGTCCGCCCAGCCGGCATCACCGGGCTCACTTACCGTGCCTCGGCTGTAGCGGAAACCCGCCATAGTCAGAGAGCGGACTTGGCTTTTGCAATCGAGATAGTTCGGATTAGTAAATGCCCACAAATTGCCCCACTGGGTACTAAACACCGTCTGTTCCTGCAGAGTGACCAGGCGGTCGGGTTGCGGATAGGACAGCGGCTTGAGCAGCACGCCGTTGATGACGGTGAACATCACGGTGGTGGCTCCGACGCCGAGGGCCAGAGTACACAGGGCCACGGCCGCAAAGCCGGGGCGCTGCCGCAGGGTGCGAAGGGCGTAGCGGAAATCCTGCAGCAGATCCTCCAACCAGCGGGTGCCACGGGCATCGCGGCAATCCTCTTTGACCTGCTCGGCGCCGCCAAATGCCAGTTTGGCCTGACGGTGCGCTTCTTCCGGATGTTGGCCGCGAGCGATCAAATCGGCGGCATACCGTTCGAGATGGAAGCGAACCTCCTGGTCGAGCTGGTCTTCCATTTGAGTGCGCCGCCAGAGGCGCTGCCACCAGGTCATTGCGTCGTACACCTCGATCTTCTACCTATTTACCACATGACGTGTAGAAGCGCAAGGTATGAGAGAACGTACGGGTACTTAACGGATCGGCGAATAGACCGCGGCCCGATAGAGCGTGATCCGCCGGATGCTTGGGATCTGTCCATAGCGCTCCAGCGACTGCTGCCGCAGCTTGATCCAGTCTGGATCGGCGGCGAAGGCGGCGTTGAATTTCTCGCGGGCCGCCATATCTTCAAATGCAATCATCCAGGTGAGGTTCGGGTTGTCGGGACCTATCGCCGTGGCCCCGAAGAGGATAGGCTGCGACCCGGCTTTGGCGAGGATCTTGACTTCGGCTTCCGCGAATCGTTCCTTGAGGCCTCTCAGTTCCTTCAGAGTCCGCGTCTGGTAGACGCGCATTTCGAAAACCCGCGGCGTTTTCGGCTGCGGATCGAGCGGGGCGAGCTCCGGAGAGAATGCCGCGGCATCCAATACCAGAGAAGTCATGCTGTCGAAAGGCGGTTCCGGCCCGGCCTGCCAGGCGTCTGTGGCCGCTTCGAACGCTTTGTCCGCATTCAGCCTGGACTGAATGCTCCACATCTGATCAACCGACTGATAACCGTTGACGACGGTGACGAGCGGCAGGTGCGGGGCAAGTTGCGCGTCGAGTACGAGTGTTGGCCCCGAGTGCACTTTGGCGAGCGCCGGCAGATAGGTTTTGCTCAGATAGTCCGCCAGGCGTGTGGCCTGCGTTCCGAGCTGTAGGTAGTAGTGTTGCAGCGAATAGCAGCCGGTTTTCTTTGCGGAGGCTCCCTGCGCGAATGCCGCATTCGCCAGCGCGGGAGTTGCCGCGATCATCCCAGCAAAAGAACGTCGATTCATGATTGCCTCGCGAGGCTCGAAGTGTATTGAAGCTCTACGCGCCCCACTTTACCATAAACAAAAGGTATGTAACTCTTATTGCATAATAATAAAATGTGCAGGAATATCAAGACCCTCTTCAACTTCGATCCGCCAGTCACTCCCGAGGAGGTTCGAGCGGCGTCGCTGCAGTTCGTGAGGAAAATAAGCGGCTTCAACAAACCGTCGAAAGCGAACGAAGGCGCGTTTCTTGCCGCAGTCGATCAGGTAGCCGATGTCTCAACCCGCCTTCTGCGTTCGCTCGAAACTAAGGCACCGCCGAAGAATCGGGAAGAAGCTGCGGCTAAAGCCAAAGCTCGCACGGTCTCGACCTAACTCAAATCTGCGTTGAAGGAGTGATTTGGTAAACAAAACTGTCTCGGCGGCTCCCGTCGGACCTTGATCCCACACGAACTCCGCCTATCTTTTCCATGGCTCTCTGCGAGCGCAAATTCTGTGGGCCCACAAGAAAGATAACGCTGTTCACGAATTGGAAGGCGTGCCGCAGCATAAGCTGTTTCATTTCCCTGTTGTAGATGCCGCCCCAGTGGGACCTGGCCAGGAACGTCCATCCGATTTCGATCTCGCTCTTCTCCTTGTCGTATCCGTAGAATCGCGAGGACCCGATGACCTGGTTATCTTTGGAATCAAGAGCGATCAACGCTCCACCGGATTCCATGGCGTCACGAAAGAATTCCTTGAAGACTTCTTCTTTGTACCGGTCTTTGCTTGGATGTTGCTCCCAAATGAGCGGATCTGAAGCTACGACGTAAAGGTCATGAAAATCCTCTGGCTGAAGCGGCCTGAGTCCGAGAAGCTCGCCTCTTAAGATGGGCTGGAGATCAAAAGGCATTCTTGGGCCCCCTCCCCACTTACCGGTCCGCCAGCTTTCTGCCAGCGCTGAGGTTGTCGAAATTCAGGATCGCGTTGAAGACCAGGAAATAACTGCCTTTGGTTTCGGCGCGCCAGAAGGGGTTGTTTGAAAACAGCACGACGTGACCCTGGCCGAAGGGGGAGTCGATCACGGCGGCGTGTTGGGCTAGCTCGGAGCCGTTGTCGAGTAGGCCGGAGACTAGTAACTCAGTGGCGTTCGAATAGCGCAGGATCACTCTGGGGCGCTGGGCGGGCGGGATTACGGTGATCGGGTTGCGAAATTGCTCGTCGGTGAGCGGCGTCGGCTGCCAGATCTCGGCGTGGGGCTCGTCGGGGATGTCGGCTTGTGGGCGGCCTTGGGGAATGTCGGGGTCGTCGGCGGTGCCGCGGCCGGTGGGGCGCTCGCGATCGGTGGGAGCGCCACGGCCGCCGCCTCCACCGCCGCCGGCCAGGTTCGATACCGAGAAGAGAGGCGGATTCGAGGCGAAGATGGCCAGGTTGTCGCTATAGCCGTAGGCGATGGGGCTGGCGGCGTCCACCATCTTGGAACGCAGCGCGGAGCCAGTGACTTTGAGGCGCTGGGCGGCGGAGATGGAGACTCCGGGCGTGAGGCCGAAGGTGACGGCGAAGTTGGTGGTGTCGTTGGCGGTGATCAGGAGGCCACCCTGGCGAACAAATTCCTGGAGGCGTTCGAGGCCCGCCCAGCCGAGGCCGGGACGCATGTCGTCGGTTTCGTCGGTGTGTGCGAGGTTGGGGGTCTCGGGGGTGACTTTCCAGGGCAGCGGATTACCGTACATCGGGCGGCCGTTGACGATGGTCTGGGGGTTGCCGCCCGCGCCGGGGCCAAAGATGATGACGTCGTACTTCGAGCGCAGGTCGGCGATTTTGGAGATGCTCTGAGTGCTGATGTAGCTGTAGGGAATCTGCAGGCGGTCGAACTCCAGACGCCACCAGCCTTCGGCCTGGGTATTGAGCCAGGTGTGCATGATGGCGATACGGGCGGCACGAAGCGGATGGGTCTTGACGGTGGGCGCGGCGGCCACGGCGTAAGCCTGGACACCAAGCTCGGCGAGAGCCGCGGAGAGTCCTGCATTCGGGATCTTGCCGACCAGGAAGGAACCGCGGTTGAACTTGCGGCCGGCGGCTTCAAAGGGCTCTTCGGCTGCGTCGAAAGAAGCTTCGGGGAAACGGTAGCGCAGGGTGATCAAGGCGCTATCGGCGTTGTGATTGATGAGGTAGACGTCGCCGGCGCCCTCGATTCCACCGGGAGAGCGCACGGCCCCGGAGACGCGGGTCATGGCGGCATCGAGCACTTTCACGTCGGCCACGCGCGAGACCTGCACGTTGCCGAGTTCGCCGAAGGTCCAACCGGTGTCGTCGTAGATGCTCTTCTGCGGATCGTTGGCGGCCCAGTACTGGTAATCGAGCAGGGTGTCGGCAATGCGGCTATAGGGCTGATCCATGCGCAGCACGTAGGTGCCGGCGGGGAAGGTGCGGGCGACGGGCTTGGGTTTCTCTTCGGGCTTGGGCGTTTCGCCATCGGTGGGGGGCTCAGTGGTTGTGCCCGCGCGGCCGGCGCGCGCCTTCTTCCCGGGCATCATGACGGTGAAGGGGGCGGTAGCGCGAGAGATTTCGCAGCCCTGATCCTGCAGCATGCGGAGGAGGTCGGCCTGGGCGCCGGGACGCGGATCGTCGGCGGGGAAAGCGTAGGCGGCGGGGCCTTCGGTGCGGGGCTTTTCAATGGAGCGCCTGGCCTTGAGATAGAAGTTGTGCAGGAAAAGCTTGTTGTTGGCGGCGAAGAAGGCCAGCGCGGTCATGACGCCGGTCTCTTCATAATTGTTGTTGTTGCGCTGGGACCACCTGGCTTTGGGCAGTGGCGGATTCTGTTTGAACCAGGTACGGGCGTATTCGTTGGGGCGCAGAGTACGCTCTTCGGTATCGGCGCCGCCATTGCCGAAGGTTTCATAGAGGCGGCTGATGCCGTTGTGCATGGCAGCGATGAACATGAGGTAACTGGGGGACCAGGTGTCGAAGGTGCCGTGAGTGAAGACGCCGGGCATGCCGAATTTGGTCATCTCGGAGACGTTGTTCCAGCCCATCATTTGCCACTCGTCGGCAAGCATGGGGTCGATCCAGGCGTTGTAGGGGCCGTCGCCGACGGTGTTGTCGTAGAGGTAAGGGACGGATTCGTGGAGATCATGGAGCACCTGCGCCTTCCATCCGGTGAAGGTGTTGAGGACGTTGCGGGTGAGCTGCAGGGTGAGGCCCATGGAATCGCGGTTGTTGTCGTGGGCGACGTANNACCTCAACGATGGGAGTGATGAGGGTGATGACGTTTTCGCGGATGAACTTGACGTAGGCGCTCTCATCGACGGCGAGGCGGTAGGCCAGCTCCATGAGAGCGGTGGGCGCGCCGGTTTCGGTGGAGTGGATGGTGCCAGTGATGTAGTAAATGGGCGTCGAAGCAGCCACGAGTTTGTCGGCTTCAGCGTCGTTGAGGGCAATGGTGCGGGGGTCGGCGAGCTTGGCGAGGCGTTCGCGGTTCTGGTCGAGCTGGGCAATCAACTTCTCAGAGGCGACGGCCACGGCGATCATCTCGCGGCCTTCCTCCGTCTTGCCGATGGTGAAAACTTTGACGCGCGGGCTGGCGGCCTGGAGCATGCGCATGTAGCGATAGACTTCCTGCGAATAGGGCAGAATGCCGGGGGCGCCGGAAACGTCACCGAGCACGGCCTTGGGAGTGGGAACCGTCTTGGAGGCCGGCAGGTAATCGGTGAGGGGAGAGTTAAAGAAGGGCTCGGTGGTGTACTCGCGGATTTTTTTGGTGTATTCCTCGTCGATGGGCTGGGCGGCGTCGCGGCCGGGCTTGACAGGGATGGTGGCGCTGGGCTGCGCGAAGAGAGGGAGCGCGAGGAGGACCGGCGCGAGGTACCAAAAAGTTCGCATGCAGAGAAATATACCGCACGGCGCGTGGCCGCCGGGGAACGGCGGGGAGACTGGACAGGAGCTAGAATCAGGACTTATGGTTCGAATGAGTCTGTTTCTCCTTTTGCCTGCCCTGGCGCTGGCACAACCTCCGGCCGCTTCGACGGTTTCGGGTGTCGATAAAGCGTCGATGGACACGAGCGTGGACCCGTGCGTCGACTTTCATAAGTATGCGTGTGGGAACTGGATGGCGAGTCATCCACTGCCGGCCGACCGGGCGCGCTTCGGACGGTTCAACGAACTGCAGGATCACAACGAGCGGGTGGAACTCGACATTTTGCAGGGTGCGGCGGCGGGCACGGGGAAGCGTTCGGAGATCGACCAGAAGATCGGTGATTTCTATACAAGCTGCATGGACACGGCGACGATCAACAAGAAAGGGATCGACCCGATCAGGCCGGAGCTGGCGCGGATAGCGAAGCTGACGGACATGGCAGGGATTGTGGCTGAAGTGGCGTGGCTGCACCGCATGGGCGTGCCGGTGGTTTTCGGGTTTGGGGCGCAGCCGGATCCGAAGGACTCCAACAAGACCATCGCCGGGCTGCGGCAGAGCGGCCTCGCGCTGCCGGACCGCGACTACTATCTGAAGCAGGACGCGAAAAGTGTGGAAATTCGCCAGCACTACATGCAGCACGTCCAGAACATGTTCAAGCTGGCGGGCGACACGGAGCAGGCGGCCGCGGTGAAGGCCACGTTGGTGATGGATTTGGAAATGGTTCTGGCGAAGGACGCGCTGGACCGCGTGTCGATGCGCGATCCCAACAAGACCTACCACATGCTGACTCGCAAGGAACTGGCGGCACTGGACCCGAACTTCAATTGGGAAGCTTATTTCGAGGCAGTGGGCGCGCCGGCGTTCGATTCGCTCAACGTGGCGTACCCGGATGGCGTGAAGCAGTTGTCGGGGGATTTGCAGTTGAAACCGATCGATGAGTGGAAGGCGTACTTCTCTTATCATCTGCTGCGGGCGACGGCGTCGGAGATGGCGGAAGGCTTTGAGAACGAATCCTTCAATTTCTGGCAGGGGTATCTGGCGGGCGTGAAGGAACAGCGGCCGCGGAACATCCGCTGCGTGGGGGCGACGGACCGGGCGCTGGGCGATCTGCTGGGGCAGAAATACGTGCAACTGGCGTTCAACGCGGATGCCAAGGCGCAGATCACGAAGCTGGTGGAGGGCCTGGAGAAATCGATGGGCGACGATATCGCCAATCTCTCCTGGATGACGGACGAGACGAAGGCCGCGGCCGAGAAAAAGCTGAAGGCGATCACCAATAATGTGGGGTATCCGAAGAAGTGGCGGGACTACAGCAAGGTGACGGTGGAGGCGCACGATTACCTGGGCAACGCGGAGCGCGTAGCGGAAGCGATGTACGCCCAGCGGATCGACAAGATCGGGCAGGCGACGGACAAGACGGAATGGAACATGTCGACGCCGACGGTGAACGCCTCCTACAGCCCGCAGAGCAACAGTATTAATTTTCCTGCGGGGATTCTGCAGTTGCCGTTTTTCGATCCGAAGCGGGATATAGCGGTCAACTACGGCGGAGTGGGGAGCGTGATTGGGCACGAGATGACGCACGGGTTCGACGATCAGGGCCGCAAGTACGACGGCGACGGGAACCTGCGCGACTGGTGGACGGCCAAGGACGGCGAAGAGTTCGAAAAACGAGTCTCGTGCGTGGCGAACGAATATTCCGGGTTCACCTCGGTGGACGATGTAAAGCTGAACGGGCGGCTCACGCTGGGCGAGAACACGGCCGATAACGGCGGGTTGCGCGTGGCCTACATGGCGCTGGCGGATGCGCTGAA
>PLZX01000278.1:12033-22810 GCA_003152325.1 Bryobacterales bacterium
CTGGGATGTAACTCCCACCATCGATCAGCGCTTGCGGTGCGGACGCTTCGCTGCGGGGCGGGCTTTGGCATGCGGAGGCGGAGCGGCCGTGGAATGTGCCACGGGCGCAGGGCTGCCGCCTAGTTTCGCCAGGATGCGGTCCTTGATCCAGTGTTCATCCCACCACTCGCGAGGGTTGATCTGCACGCCGTCGATCTGCATGCTGAAGTGAACGTGCACGCCGCCGGCTAAACCGGTCTGGCCGGCGATCCCCAGTTTCTGATCCTTCTGGACCATGTCGCCGACTTTCACGTCGATCTCGCGCATGTGGCCGTAGATGGATTGCAGCGAGTAGCCGTGGTCCAGCACGACACAGTTGCCGTAGATTCCGAGGTCGGCGGCCCAGACTACGCGGCCATCGTTGGCGGCATGCACCGGCGCGGTCTGGGTGTCGGAGAGATCGAAGCCGAGGTGCACCTGCTGATCGACTTTGTTGCCGTGGTAGATGTAATTGCGGACGTCGGCAAAATCGGCCTCTTCCTTGCCCCAATGAATGAAGGGGCCGTTCCACAGGATCTTCTCTTCGGTCTTGAGGCGCAGATCGGCGAGCTGCTGGTTGTTGACGCGGCGGAGGTCGCCATTGATCTTGAGGAAGCGGGCCAGTAAGTCGGTTCCGGGCGCGATGGTGCCGTTGGGGTCGACGGAGTTGACCAGCTTGGCCATCAGGGCGTCGTCGACGGGAAAATCGCGGACGCGGAATCTCTTGGGGAAGAGCTTGAACCAAAACTTGGCAGTGGCTTCCGCGCCGGCGAGATTGCGGGCGTAAACCGTGGGCACGAGATCCGGCGGGAGGTCCCAGGGATAGGCGAACATAGAGAAACGCTGATCGGGGTGGCCGGGGACGGGGAAACTGCGGAAGGTGTACTTGCCGACTCGGACGCCGGCTTCGTTCCAGGAGCCGCCGGGAGTGAAGGTGACGAGCTCCATGCCGCCCTGGTTGATGTAGTGCTGAGCATCGTCGGCGGCGACGCGCGGCGCGGCAAGGACCACCATGACTTCGGCAGCGGCGGAATCGCTGCGGCCGCGCAAATCGTTGGAGACCGTCTCGACAACCAGCCGCGCCTTGCCTTCTTTCAGCGTGGGGGCCTTGCTCTTGCCGGCCTCAAAGGTGAGAGTGCGCACCGGCTGATGGCGCGTCCAGAAGAAGCGGCGCGCGGGTGTGCTCTCTTCGAACAGCGGAAGCCGCTGCCCGTTCTGTTCGATGTAGGCGTCAACATGCCGTACGCCGTGCGGGTTGGACAACTGAACCACCACGGGAGTGGAGAACCCGATGACTTTCACCGGAGCCACGGACACGGCTGTGTGCGTGGACAGGAGAAACAGCGCGGTAATCGCAATGGCTATGAGCAGAATCAGAGCGGCGATTGCTTTCACTTCTTCACCCAGGAATCGAGCCACTCGATGACCGTCTTATACCAGAGCAGACTGTTTTGCGGCTTGAGCACCCAGTGTCCTTCATCGGGAAAGAGGAGGAGCTTGGATTTGACGTTCTGCATTTGGAGCGCGGTGAAGAGTTCGAGGCCCTGGGTATAAGGCACGCGGAAATCCTGCTCGCCGTGGACCACCAGAGTGGGCGTGTGGAACTCCTTGACGTAATTGCTGGGCGACCACTTGGCGTAATCCTCGGGTTTGTCCCAGGGCGTGCCTCCGTATTCCCAGAGCGGGAACCAAAGTTCTTCGGTCGCGCCGAACTCGCTGGGCAGATCGTAGACGCCGTCGTGGGTGACGAGGGCCTTGAAGCGCTGCGTGTGGCCGAGAATCCAATCGATCATGTAGCCGCCGTAGGATGCGCCGGCGGCGACCATCTGGCTGGCGTCGGCATAGGGGATTTCGGCGGCGACGTGATCGGTGACGCCCATGATGTCGTCGAAGGGCTTGCCGCCCCAATCGCCGTTGATCTCATCGATGAATTTCTGGCCGTAGCCGGTGGAGCCACGGGGATTCGGCATGACGACCAGGTAACCGGCGGCGGCGAAGACTTGCGCGTTCCAGCGGAAACTCCAGGAGTGGCCCCAGAAACCCTGCGGGCCGCCGTGGATGAGCATCAGCACGGGATACTTATGGCCTTCCTGAAAGCCGTACGGCTTGACGACGAAGCTCTGGATGCGCGAGCCATCCTGCGCGGTGACGGTGAATTCTTCCAACGGCGTGAGCTGGTGGGAGTTGAGGATGCCGTCATTGAGATGGGTGAGCGGCGCGGGGGTGCCGCCGGAGGAGGCGACGCGAAAGATTTCGGTGGGGGCGACGCCGCTCTGCTCGGTGTAGACCATGGTCTTGCCGTCGCGCGTGAGCTGCATGTCGTCGAGTTCGCCATCGCCGCTCAAAGGCTGGCGCACGGCGCCGCCGTTGACGGGGATCAACTGGATGGCTTGGCGGCCGCGATCGATGGAGGTGAAGAAGAGGCGGGTGGAATCGTTGGACCAGGCAAAGCTGTTGACCCAGCGGTCCAAGGATTCGGTGAGGTTGGTCAGTTTGCCGGTCGAGCGCTCGAGGACGAGGAGACGCCAGCGATCGCTCTCATATCCGGCGCGGAACTGGGCGCGCCAGGCGATGAACTTGCCGTCGGGCGAATAGCGGGGACTGGAATCGGCGCCGGCCGTGGTGGTGAGTTTGCGCGGATCGCCGCCCTTGATGGAGACGGCGTAGAGATCGGCATTGGTGCTGGTGGCAGGGACCGGGTCGGCATTCATGGAGTAGCAGACTTCCTGGCCGTCGGGGGAGACGTCGTAATCGTCGGGACCGCCGAGCGAGAAGGGCGGAACGTCGTGCGGGCCGGGCGTGAGATCCCTGGCCGCGCCGCCGGCGACGGGAATTGCCAGCAGGTGGCTGCGGCGTTTCGCCTGCCAGGCGGTCCAATGGCGGAAGAGCAGGTCGGTGTAGATGCGCGCGTGGACCTTGCTGGCCTGGTCGGCCTGGAGGTTCTTCTTGTTGCAGGCGTCATCGGCGCCGCATTCGGGATAGACGTCGGAAGTGAAGATGAGGTTCTTGCCATCGCCCGCGAAGAGCACGCCATCGGCTTCGGTGGAGAGGGTGGTCACCTGTTTGGCGTTGCCGCCATCGGGGTCCATGAGCCAGATTTGCGAGGCGCCGGAGCGGTCGGAGACGTAGGCGATGTGCTTGGAATCGGGTGACCAGCGCGCCCGCTGGTTGATTTCGCCGTCGTGGCTGATCTGGCGGGGCGTGCCGCCCTCGATGGGGACGATCCAGATCTGCTGCGGTTTGCGGTTGGCGGCGACGTCGACGGACTGGACCGTGAAAGTGACCCATTTGCCGTCGGGGGAGATCTGCGGATCGCCGATCCGTTTGAGCTCCATGAGGGCGTTGACATCGAAGGGCCGCTTTTGAGCGAAAGCGATCGCGGTAAAAGCGAGCAGGTAGAGCAGGCGGCGCAACATACATGATGATTGTAACGCCGGATCGCGGAGGGACTGGCTAGTTGGCGGTGGGATCTTTTTCGACGTGGTCGATGACCATGACTTCGACCGGAGCCGTTTTCCGTTCCAGCCGGAGGCCGAGTTGCTCGGGAAGGGCCCGGACGAATGCGTACTCTTCGTCGATCGCGCCCCTGTAGTCCAGTGTCGCCTTGCCGGTTTGGGGATCGATTACGTAGGGTGCAAGGTCCAGCTTGAAATCGAAAGTGCCGGCGAGACCGGTTTCGTCGACGACGTGACGCGATGTAAAGGGAGGGTCCATGGCCTGGGCGAACCGCGCCATGGTGATCCTTTCATAGGTGGTGGCAAGGAATCCATCAGATTTGAAGGAGGCCTCTCCCGCGGCTTCGGACTTGTAGAACTTGGGCCCGTTGGGAGCCACCACCATTCCGTAAACCGGGACGTCTCGGGTTTCGAGATGGAAGGCCAGTCCGAGACGCTCTTTGAGCAGAGTCTGAAGCATTAGCTTGAGCTGCGGTTCGGGCACGGGGCCGGCGCTCTTGCCGACAATATCGAATATCACATCGGTCGGACGCTCACGCCACTCCGGGCCGGCTATTTCCCAGTGTTGGTATCCGAATGCCACGTAGAGGCAGTTGCCGAGGCTTGCGTTGCGGAGCGTGAGACTGGTTGGCGTGATCTCGCGAACCAAGGGGTTGCGCGGGGCGTCGGCAGTAAGGCGTTTGAACGACGCCACGTCGAAAGCGGGCGGGGCTAATGCGGGCTGCGCGACGATACGGCCGCAGGCAAAACAGATGGTGACGAGCAGCCTCATTGGAATGTGGCCTTCTTAAGGGAAGACGAGGCCAGGCCAGAGAACGTGCATGGGAAAGCAGCCGTGCCGTAGCCGGTCGGAAGGCAACCGTCTGCCGGTGTCTGCCTACATGTTCTGCTACCATGTAGGCATGAAGGAGCAGGCGAGTATTCAGTACACAATTCGCGGGGTGCCCTGTGAGGTTGACCGCGCGCTTCGCCGCAAGGCGAAACTGCGAAAGCAAAGCCTGAACCGGTTGATTCTGGATGAGCTCGCCGAGGCTACCACGGGCACCGAACGCCACGAGGACTTCTCGGACCTGGTGGGCCAATGGACCCGCGACGCCGCTTTTGACCGGGTGGTGGCCGCGCAGCGCCAGATCGATTGGGCAAAGTGGAAGTGAGAGTCGCGCTGGATACCGACCGGCTGACCGATCTCCTGCGGGGCGATGCCGAGCTGGCCGATTTGCTGGGAACTTGCGAAGAGATTTGGATTCCGCTCTTCGTCCTGGCGGAGATCAAGGCGGGATTCTGCGGTGGGAACCAGCGGCACCGGAACGAGGTGATCCTGCAGAAATTCCTGGCCAAGAAGACAGTCGACGTCCTGCTCCCCGGCCGCGAGACCGCGGAACAATGGGCACGGCTGTTCGTCCAGCTCAAACGTGCCGGCACGCCCGTTCCGCATGCGGACCTTTGGATTGGCGCGCTGGCTTTGGAACACGATCTCGCGCTGATCACGCGTGACCGGCATTTCGAGAAGATCCCGCAGTTATTGCGGCAGTAAGGCTGCCCGATGCGGCGCGCCCGCATGCTAGCATAATATTTCCAACCACCTTGATTAAAGCCGTCAAAGGAACCAGAGACTTACTACCTCCATCCACGGAAGTATGGAACCGGGTGGAAGCGGTGGCGCGCGAGGTCTTTCGGACCTATAACTACCACGAAATCCGCACGCCCATTCTGGAGGAGACGCAACTGTTTGCGCGCGGCGTGGGCGCGGAGACCGACATCGTCACCAAGGAAATGTACACCTTCACGGACCGCGATGAGACTTCACTTACGCTGCGGCCGGAGAACACGGCGCCGGTGATTCGCGCGTACATCGAGCACCGGCTGGACCAGCGGCCGGGCGTGCAGAAACTTTACTACATGGGGCCGATGTTCCGGCGGGAGCGGCCGCAGAAAGGGCGCTACCGGCAGTTTTTCCAGATTGGAGCGGAGGCCATCGGGTCGGAATCGCCGGTAGTGGACGCGGAAGTCATCGAAATGGTGATGGTGCTTCTGGAGCGCGCGGGCCTCGGCGGGGCGAAGCTGCTGATCAACTCGGTGGGGGACCACAACTGCCGGCCGCAGTACGTGGAGAAGCTGCGAGAGGAATTGAAAGACGCGGCGCCGCGGATGTGCGGGGACTGCCAGCGGCGCGCGGAAACCAATCCGCTGCGGGTGCTCGACTGCAAGGTGGAAGCCGACCAGCCGATCATCGAAAAGCTGCCGAACATCATCGACTATCTCTGCGACGCCTGCCGCGCGCATTTTGAGACGATGAAGCAGTATCTGGGCGACCGCGGCATCGAATACGAAGTGCGCCCGCGCATGGTACGCGGACTGGATTACTACATGCGCACCACGTTCGAAGTGGTCCACGGATCGCTGGGGGCGCAGAATTCGGTGCTGGGCGGCGGGCGGTACGACGGCCTCGCGGAATCGCTCGGTTCCAAGGTGCACTCGCCGGGCATCGGCTTTTCGATTGGCGAAGACCGGCTGGTGATGAGCGTGGAAGGCGAACACCAGGCCACGCCGCTCGACCTGTGCGTGGCTCCGTTGGGAGAAGCGGCAGTCCGCCACGCGGCGGTGATGGCGCGCGATTTCCGGCAGGCGGGCGTTTCGGTGGAACTGGTCGAGGGCAAGCTGAAGCGGGTCATGGAACTGGCGAACAAGCTGGGCGCGCGATTCACCTTGATCATCGGCGAGAACGAAATGGCCGCGGGCCGGTATGCGTTGAAAGACATGACCACAGGCGATCAGCAGAGCCTGACGCGCGATGAAGTCGCCGCCAGGCTGGCAGCCGCCGGAAGCTAAGACAATTTATGGAAACTTCAATTACGTTGGATTTCCTGGGCGACCTGCGCCGCACCCATAGCTGCGGCGCGCTCCGCGCGACGGACGAAGGCAACACCGTCCTGCTGATGGGCTGGGTGCACCGGCGCCGCGACCATGGCGGCGTGGTCTTTGTGGATCTGCGCGACCGCGAGGGACTCACGCAGGTGGTGTTCCACGAAGACATCGACCCGGCCGTGCACAACCGCGCCGAACTGGTGCGACCGGAGTACGTGATCGCGGTCGAAGGCAAAGTGGCGCGGCGCGGCGACGGGGCGACCAATCCGAACCTCGAAACGGGCGAAGTGGAAGTGGTGGCTTCGGCGATCTGGATTCTGAACGAATCGCGCACGCCGCCGTTTCCGGTTGAAGATGAAGTGAGCGTGAGCGAAGACTTGCGNNCGCCGGCCGCGCATGCAGCACAACATCATGCTGCGCTCAAAGATTGCCTTTGCGGTGCGGGAATGCCTGAACGCGCAGGGGTACCTCGAAATCGAGACGCCTTTCATGACGCGGTCCACGCCAGAGGGCGCGCGCGATTATCTGGTTCCATGCCGTGTGCAGCCGGGGACGTTTTACGCGCTGCCTCAATCGCCGCAGATCTTCAAGCAGATCCTGATGGTGAGCGGCTTTGATAAGTACTTCCAGATTGTGCGCTGCTTCCGCGACGAAGACTTCCGCGCCGACCGGCAGGCGGAGTTCACGCAAATCGATCTGGAGATGTCGTTTCCGCAGCAGGAACGGGTTTTTGAGACGATCGAGCCGCTGATGCAACGGGTGTGCGAAGTGGCCGGCTTCCAGGTGGGGGCGCCGTTTCGGCGGCTGACGTACGCGGAGGCCATGCGCAGTTACGGCAGCGACAAGCCCGACTGCCGCATCCCTCCCATGCATCCGGTTGAAGACCTGCTGCCCGAACTGGCGCACAACAACCTGCCGCTGGTAGCCATCCACATTCCGGCCACGGGCGCACCCAGCCGGAAGGAGCGCGACGAACTGAAGGCTTTCGGCCAGGAGCGCGGGCTGCGGGTGTACGACGACGCGAAGCGGTTGGAGCGCGACCACGCGGAGGCGATGACCAAGGTGCGCGCGCGTTGCGGAGCCGGCGAGAACGATCTGCTGGTGCTGGCCACGTGGGCGGGCGAGCCGAAGGGCGTTCGTCCGGAGGAGACGGTCTACCTGGCGTGCGGCCAGTTGCGCCTGCACTGCGCGCAGAAGTTCAACGACCGGCACAAGCTGCTCGATCCCAAGAACCTGCAATTTCTGTGGGTGGTGGACTTTCCGATGTTCGAATGGGATGAGGAAGAGAACCGCTGGAACGCGGCGCATCACCCGTTCACTTCGGTTCACGACGAAGACCTGGAAAAGCTCACGACCGACCCGGCACGGTGCCGCGCGAAATCCTACGACCTGGTACTGAACGGCATGGAGATGGGCTCGGGATCGATTCGTATTCACCGGCGCGACGTACAGACGCAGGTGTTCGCGGCGCTCGGTTTCACCGAGGAAGAAGCGCGGCGGCGTTTTGGATTCCTGCTGGAAGCGCTGGAGTACGGCGCGCCGCCACATGGCGGAATCGCGCTGGGCCTGGACCGGCTGGTGATGATCCTGGCCGGGGAGACTTCGATCCGCGACGTGATTCCCTTCCCCAAGACCGCGCGCGGCACGGACATGATGTGCGATGCGCCGTCAACCGTGCCGGAGCGGCAGTTGCGGGAATTGGGAATCTCGATTCGCGGACAAGAGAAGTGAACGCAGCGCAAATCTTTTCTTGACCTGTCTAATCCTTTAGGGTTGACACTGGAATCAGGACGATGCCGCTGACGGTCACCAAACTGGCGCGCGCGTGCAAGCTGTCGCGCAGCACGCTGCTTTACTACGAGTCGATCGGGTTGCTGCCGCGCCCGCACCGCACCAGCGGCAACTACCGGGCGTACACCGGGAAAGACCTGGAACGCCTGCGGCAGATTTGCGTGTACCGCGATGCCGGAGTTCCGCTGAAGGACATCCGCTCCCTTCTCGACGGCCCGCGAGACGACGCTTCAGCGGTTCTGCGGCGGCGCCTGCTGGAACTGAGCGCCGGCATCGAAAAACTGCGCGAACAGCAGCGCCTGATCGCGAAATTGCTCGAAAGCACAAAACAACTGAGGAGATTGCCCATGGTTACGAAAGAGAGATGGGTTGCCATCATGAAGTCCGCCGGTTTCAGCGATGACGATATGCACCGCTGGCACGCCGAGTTCGAAAAGACCGCGCCGGAGGACCACCAGGAATTCCTGGAGTTCCTGCACATTCCGCCAGGAGAGCTGAAGAAGATTCGGGAATGGAGCCGGAAGCTATACTCGTAGAATGTCGTCGCCCGCGATCCTGGTTCGCGACCTCAAAAAATACTACGGGTATAAAGCGGCGGTCGACGGTGTCGACCTGGAAGTGCCGCGCGGCTCTTTCTTCGGCTTCCTGGGGCCGAACGGGGCCGGAAAATCGACCACCATTCGCATGCTGACCGGATTGATTCCATCCGACGGCGGCACGGTGGAGATTCTGGGCTTCCGGTTGCCAGAGCAGGAACTGGAAATCAAGCGGCGCATCGGCCTGGTGCCGGACGAATCGCTGTTGTTCGACCGGCTCACCGGCGCGGAGTTCCTGGAATTCGTGGGGCGCATGTACGATTTGAGCCGGCCGGTGGCGGTGGAACGGGCACGCGGTCTGATGGATCTTTTCCAGCTCCAGGCGGACCGCAAGATCATCGGCGAATATTCGAAGGGCATGCGCAAACGCGTGGCTATGGCGGCTTCGCTGATTCACCATCCCGACTTGTTCCTCATGGATGAGCCGTTCGAAGGCGTGGACGCAGTGGGCGCGCGCCTGATGAAGGACGTTCTGCTCGACCAGGTGAAGCGCGGCGCCACGATTTTTCTCACCTCGCACGTGCTGGAAGTGGTGGAGCGTTTGTGTGACCGCATCGCCATCATCAATGATGGGAAGATCGTCTCCAACGGCACGCTGGAGGAGCTGCGGCGAGGTGGAGAATCGCTGGAGGATGTTTTCGTGCGGCTAGTGGGCGCGAAGGGTCCGGTGGAGCGGCTGGACTGGTTATGATTGTTCCCATTCTGCGGGCGCAACTGCTCAGCATGCGCCCCGGCTCGCGGCGCAATCTGGGCGTGAGCATCCTGACGGCGGTGGTTTGGTATGGCTTCTGGTGCTTCGTGGCTTGCTGGGCGGGCTTCTACGTCGCATTTGCCGATGAAGCCGCGCTGCGCTACGCGTTGCCGATAGGCCTCGTGGGGGTCTGTTTTTACTGGCAGGCGATGCCGGTTCTTTCCGCCAGCATGGGCTCGGCGCTGGACCTGCGCAAGCTGCTGCTGTATCCGATTCCACACGAAGAGCTGTTTCTGGTGGAGGTGCTGCTGCGGCTCATCACCGGACTCGAGATGGTGATGGTGCTGGCGGGCGGAGTGCTCGGGTTGCTTGCCAACCGGGACGCGGGCGGCTTTCAGGCGGTGCCGCGGCTGGCCGGCGCGGCGCTGTTGTTTGTGATGTTCAACCTTTTACTGGCTTCGGGCACGCGGAGCCTGCTGGAACGGCTGCTATCGAAAAGGAAAGTGCGGGAACTGGTGGCCCTGCTGATGGCCATGCTGTGGATGGGCCCGCGGCTGTTGATGATGTCGGGGGTCAAGCCTAAATGGCTGCACGCCACCGGCGCCAGCGCGGGCGCCTTCGGGACGCCATGGAGCGCCGCGGCGCGTGCGCTTTTTCCGGCGGCGTTTCTTCCTGCACAGCGGGAAACCGGCTCCGTCTGGCTGGCGTGGCTTTCGCTGTGCGCATGGACGTTACTGGCCGGCTGGTTCGGGCGCAGTCAATTCGAGCGCAACTTGCGCTACGACGCGCTGGCCGCGCAAGCCACCTCGCTCAAGCCGGTGTCGGGGCGCGCGCAGTTCTGGAGGGGCGCGTTGTACCGCATTCCGGCGCTGCTGTGGCGCGACCCGCTGGCGGCCATCGTCGAAAAAGAGCTGCGCACGCTGGCGCGGTCGGCGCGCTTCCGCATGGTCTTCATCATGGGTTTCTCGTTTGGGTTGATGGTGTGGTTTCCGACGCGGAGCGCCACGCACGGAGGCGGCTTCTCGCGGAATTTCCTGACTCTGGTGTGCGTATACGCCATGACCCTGATCGGCCAAGTCACCTACTGGAACTGTTTCGGACTGGATCGATCGGCGGCCCTGTTCTACTTCGCGGCGCCGCAGCCGCTCTCGCGAGTGCTGCTGGGGAAGAATATCGCTTGCCTGTTCTTCGTGTATCTGGAAACCCTGGTGCTGAGCGGCATCACGCTGGCATTGCGGATGAGTTTCGCGCCGGGGCAGTTGGCGGAGACGCTGGTGGTGGTGACCATCTGCGCGATGTACCTGATGGCGCTGGGCAACATCAGTTCGGTGCGGTATCCGCGGGCGCTGAGTCCGGAACGC
>PLZX01000027.1:0-9173 GCA_003152325.1 Bryobacterales bacterium
AATTCGCTGAGTTCGGCGTACTGCTCGCCCTTGCGGATGGCCACGGCGACGCGCACTTGAGGCGCGTACCGCAGAACGCGGTTGTTGGGATCGATGATTACGTTCTTGGGCTTGCCGAAGGTATCGACGGTGAACTCGGAGGATGTGCCGATGACTTCCACGCGGGCCTCCTCGGGATTGCCTTCGGTCTCGATGCGCAGGTCCACGGGCATGCGGAACGTGTCCAGATCCTGGGTGACTTTGCCCATCACGCGGAAGCCTTTTTCGGCGCGGCGGAAGATGGTGTACTCGAGTTTGAACTCGGGCGCTCCGCTGGATTCGATCCACTGGGTGAAGAAGTAGCCGAGATCCTTGCCGGAGACGGCCTCCGCCACCTTTCGGAAATCGTCGGTGTTGGAGGGTTTCCATCCGTCCTGTTCGACGTAGGCTTTGAGGGTCTGGAAGAATTTCTCGTCGCCGATCACGTAGCGCAACATGCCCATCACGGCGGCGCCTTTGGCCCCCGTGAGCGCCCAGAGTTCCGGCGAATAATCTTCCAGGCGTCCGGACTGAATGATGGGAATGGTATCGACGGTGAGCGAATCCACCATCACGTCCTTGAGCTGCGATTCCATGGCGCCGGCGCCGTTCAGATGCTCCGTCCAGAGCAATTCCGAATACGCGGCCAGGCCGTTGGTGAGCCAAAGGTGGTTGCGCGTGGTGGGGGAAACCGTCTCCTCCCACCACTGCCGCGACACTTGATTGGCGAGCAGTTTCTGGTTGGGCTGGGAGCCGATGCCGCCGGGCGAAAGAAAGATCATGCCGGGCGCGGCGAAACCGTTGGGCGCGCCGGCTTCGGTTTCGACGACCGCCATGTTGGCGTAAGGCGGAATGCCGAACATGCCGGTGAAATAAGACATCAGCGTTCCTACGGCCTGGCCTTCGGCCTGTGCGGCGGCGGCTTCGGAACCGCGGAAATACAGGCTGGTGGTGACGCCCTCGGACTGCACTTTGGTAGGTTGATCCTTCACCACAGCGATGCTGCCGGGAAAAGACGCCCGGGTGTATTTGATGTCGTAGACATTCTTATCGCCATCCACCCGATGGGAATCCAGGCCGCTGCCTAATACCGCGTAGCCCATGGGGACGGTGATGTGCATCTCGGCCGCGAAACGGTCCGTGGTGTAGCCGTTTACGGGGAACCAGCGCGCCGGGTACATGAGGTAAGCAAAATCAGGATGGATGGCCGCGAACTTGATGCCAAAAACGGGCGATTCTTCGTTGCCGGTGAGGCGGCCGTCGTAGTAGAACGTGAGCGTGACGGCCTTGCCGGCGGCCAGGGGTTGTTCAAAGCTTAACCGTAAGGTGGAATCCTGCTGGTTGCGGGAAGCGGGAATCTGCTTGCCTTCTTCATCCACCACGCGCGACACGTTGAGCGCGTTGTTCAGTTCGAAGGTGGCCGAGGTGACACCGTCGCCCAAGGGCAGGAAACGCACGCTGGTCTTAGCTGCCAGCGTAGAGGTATTCGGCGTGACTTCCGCCTCGATGGAGTATTGCTCGACATCGATGCGGGAGGTGGGGCGGTTCGGCTGGGCCGGCGCGGCCGGAGTTCCCATCCAGACCAGCAGGGCGGCCGCCAGCGGGCCTGCCACGCGGAAGCGAAGATCACGATACATGAGCGGTTTGTCCTTCCAGTATTTCTTGAACGATAGCGGCGGCGCGGCACGGGGCCGGCATTCCACCCTGTGTCAGCCTGGCTTTGACTTCCGCCAGCCCGGCTTTCATTTCCATTCTCGCGCTTTCCTGGGTGAGCAGGCGGCCGGCCTCACGGGCGATGCGTTCCCCGGTCATCTGCCCTTGCATAAGCTCAGGCACCACGGCGCGGCCGGCGATGAGGTTGACCATCGAATAAAATGGAACGTTCACCAGGAATTTCCCCGCCATCCAGCTCAAAGTTGTCACTTTGTAAAACGTCACCATGGGGGTCCCCAAAAGCGCCGCCTCCACAGTCACCGTGCCACTCGCGGCCAGCGCCACGGCGGCGTGCGCCATCGCATCCCAGCTTTCGCCCTCGATCACGCGGATGGGCGAAGTCCCCAGGCGTTCCCGAAAAAACCCGGTCCCGGTGGTGGCCGAGGCCGGTAAGACCAAGTTCACTGCATGCTCCCGGGCAAGCCGCCCGGCGGCATCGAGCAGCGCCGGTAAATGACGCGCAGACTCGCCGCGCCGGCTTCCAGGTAGCACCGCTATCAATGGACGGCTGGCGTCCAAATCGTGTTTCCGAAAAAATTCGTCGCGGTCGAGAGTTGGCTTCACCAACCCGGCCAGAGGATGGCCGATATAGGTTGCATTGACCCCTTCGCGGTTGAAGAAGTCCTCTTCAAACGGGAAGATACAGAGCAGCCGGCGCAGCGTATGCCGCATGGACTTAAGGCGGCCTTTGCGCCAGGCCCAGGCCTGCGGGGCCACCAGGTAAACCACCGGAACGCCTTGGCGGCTGAGGCGCCGCGCCACGCGCAGGTGAAAATCCGGCGAATCGGTGAGGATGGCGAGATCGGGCTTCTCGGTACGGGCGGCCGCCAGCAGCTTGCGGTATTCGCCGTAAATGCGCGGGATGTGCGCCACCACTTCGACGAGTCCGACCACCGCGAGCGAGGCGGCATCGACCACCGTTCGCACCCCGGCGGCACGCAAGCGGGGACCGGTGCAGCCGAAGAAATCGGCGCCGGGCATGAGGCGTCGCAGCTCCTCGACCACCAGGGAAGCATACAGGTCGCCAGAAGCTTCGCCGGCCGAAACCAGGATCTTGCGGGCCATCTCCTAAGAGTTTAGCGTGACGCCTGTTACAATCGGACGGGAAATGTCCACGGACGCCGATCGACCGAAACTGACCGTGGAGGAACTCGCCGCGCAATTCCGCGGCGAGATGATTCCACTCACCAGCCGCTTCTCTTACTTCTCCACCCTGCCGGTGGCCGAGGACGACTTGCGCCATTACCTGAACGACCCGATCGCGGCGATCTCGCCCGCCATCATCTCGACGCTGCCGCCCATGGGCATTATCCTCGCGCCATATCTGGAAAAGGGCAACGGCAAGGGCGGCGACAGCGTCACGTTCGAGCGTCCGGCCGATAGCCGGTATCTGGCCTCCGCGCGGCGCCAGCTCGACGGCCTGACGGTGATCGCGCTGGCCATCAAAGACATCGAGGTCGCGGACTACCACTACCAGTTTTACAGTGCGCTGGCCGGATTTGTGGCTGAAAAATGGTCCGAGGAAGTGCAGGACCGGTTCTTCCGGACCATTCGCGAAGAGTTGAGCGCTGAAGTCCACGGTGAGGTGGATGAAAAGAGCTGGCACCTGAAGCAGGCCTTGCAGCGCCGCCAGACCAATGTGCGCAAGGAGACCAAGCTGTTCCGGGAATACGCGCGGCAGGCCTTTGAAGACACGCTGACGCTCTACCTGCACGGCACGTGTTGCGACATCGACGTGGACACAGGGCCGCGCCAGATGCCCAGCCGCTACCTGCGGCGTCGGCTGGAACTGCTGATCGCGCTGTTTCCGCCGCCCGAAGGCTACGCCGTGCTCCCCGAGCAGTTGAAGTCGCGATAAGAGTTGACAGGCTGAAGCCTGTCCCACCCAGGCTACGGCGTGCTGCCGGAGCCGTTGAAGTCGCGACAAGGCGGCCACCAGCCCGCTACTGCAATTCCACCAGAATTCTCGCCGCCACCTGCTTGCCGCGCTCGCCCACTTCGCCCACCGGGCCGACGCACGAAGGGCAACCAGCCTCGCAAGCGCAAGCCGACAGCAGCTCCGCAGTCTGCCGCACCAATTGCGGCGCCATGCGGAACAACGGCGCGCTCTGCCCGATACCGCCGGGGTATGCGTCGTATAGGTAAAGATTCGGCTCGAAGGTTTCGAGCGAGCCGGCGATATCTTCGCTGAGCGCTACACCCAGATCGCGCGGGTCGCACATCAGCAGCAGCGATGCCACGGTGCGCAGCGCATTGCCCAGGCCGTGAATGCCGCTCTGCTTTTCGGTGGGGGTGAACTCGGCGAGGCGCGCCAGAAAATCGGCCGGGAAGTGCAGCCAGAACGCGGTGGTGTGCATTTCCTGCTCGGGCATGGAGAGCTTCCCCGCGCCCACGTTTTCACTGGTGTAAAACTTGATCTTCTTGAAGCCGACAATCTGGCGATTTACGCGCACATCGCCATGTACCTGGCGCGCGCCGCCCAGGGCTGCGCCCTCCGCTTCTTCGAGCACCTTGACCTGAGTGTAATCGATGGCGTCGGTATAGTAATCGCAATCCACGCGCTTGACGTAAGCCTTGCGCTCGTCGTAGTCGAATCGCTCCACGTGATACTGGCGGGCTTCGTGCAGGTAAATGGCCTTCTCATGCAGCGTGGTGAGAGCGGTGGGAAAGGAAACTTCGGCGATGACTTCCGGCTCGCCGGTGATGTCCACCACCACGAAGTTATCGCTCGTGACGGAGCGCAGGCTGGTAGCGTCGGCCGGGTAACTGTCCTGCGTCCAGTGCCACGCTCCCGCCGAATGGTGCAGAAAGCCGGCCTCTTCGAGGTAGCGGCAGATTTCGGCGACGTCGTGGCGGCCGAACTTCTCGCCTTCGCGGATGGGCAGCTCGAAGGCTGCGCATTTCAGGTGCGCCAGCAGGATCTCCAAATTCTCCGGATTGATGTGGGCGTGCTCGGGCGAGCGGCCGAAGAAGTAATCGGGGTGCTCGACAATGTACTGATCGAGCGGCGCGCTGGAGGCCACCAGCACCGCCGCCGAGCTTCCCTGGCGGCGTCCGGCGCGTCCCGCGCGCTGCCAGCTCGAAGCGATCGTGCCGGGATACCCGGCCATCACCACGGCGTCGAGCGAACCGATGTCGATGCCCAGTTCGAGCGCGTTGGTCGCCACCACGGCGCGGATTTCGCCCTCCCTCAGACGGCGCTCAATGTCGCGGCGCTCGCGCGGCAGATAGCCGCCGCGATAACCGCGCACGGTTTCAGGTTGCCCCGGCCCGCCGCCGCAGGCGTCTTTGAGATACGTGACCAGGATTTCGGTGGCCAGCCGGTTGTTGGCGAAGACCAGGGTCTGCAGATTGCGCTCGATGAACTCAAGCGCCAGACGGCGCGATTCGTGGATGTAGCTGCGGCGGATGCCGAGCTGCCGGTTGACCACTGGAGGATTGTAAAAGATAAAAAATTTTTCGCCGCGCGGCGCGCCGTTCCGGTCCACCAGCTCGAAGGATTCTCCGGTGAGCGCTTCGGCCAGTTCGCGCGGGTTGGCGATGGTGGCCGAACAGCAGATGAACTGCGGCTTGGAATTGTAGAACTCGCAGATGCGGCGCAGGCGGCGCAGCAGGTTGGCGAAGTGGCTGCCATAAACCCCGCGATAGTAGTGCAACTCATCGATCACGATGTAGCGCAGGTCTTCGAAATAGCGCGCCCAGCGCGTATGGTGCGGCAGGATGCCGCTATGCAGCATGTCGGGATTGGTGAGCACGACGTTGGCGCGCTGGCGGATGGCTTTTCGCGCGTCCTGCGGCGTATCGCCATCGTAGGTGAAGGCGCGGATGTCGCTGCCCATTTCCTCCACCGCGCGATTGAATTCGTGGAGCTGGTCTTCGGCCAACGCCTTGGTGGGGAACAGGTACATGGCGCGCGCGTGGGCGTCGCCTATCAACCGGTTCAGCACGGGCAGGTTGTAACAGAGCGTCTTGCCGCTGGCCGTCGGAGTGACAATCACCACGTTGCGCCCGGAGGCGATCCGCTCGAAGGCGTCGGCCTGATGCGTGTAGAGACGGGCGATGCCGCGCTCCGCAAGCGCCGCGCGCAACCGGGCGTCCACGCCGGCGGGCATTTCGGCGTACTCGCCTTCCGTGGCAGCCTGGTGGTGAATGGCCCGCACGGCCGAATCGGGCTCCTGATGCGCAGACCGGAAACGCGCCACTACGGCTTCGAGCGAGGGTTTGGTGGCCACCGCCAGTTCCTGCGTAAATTCGGGGAATCCGAGCGAGAGGTCCATGGAGTTTTCGCCTTTTCTTTGCTATAGTACAACGAAAACCCGACCTTGTGCTGGGAATGGATTTAGTGTTCGCGGACGAACTCGTAGCGTTCCAAAGTGGCGGCGATCTGGAATGCCGGGACGTGCTCGAGGCCGTTGTCCGTGGGCTCAGCCCTCAGCACCTTGCCGATGCAGCGGAGGTTGACCGCCTGCGGACCCTCGCGGTTGAGAGTAATGACGTACTCGATGGGGCCACCGAGATCGGGCTCTCTCTCCGCCGTGAACAGGACTCCTGTGGAGCTGATGTTCCTGGTGAACCCACCAAGTGTGACCCGTTCGGCGCCGGAGCGGGTAATCGAGAGCGGCAGCCGCAGTTTGAATCGCCTGGTTCTTCGCTGTTCCATGAACGTTATCCAAATGCTATACGGGATGGAGGAACAAGGTCAATAGGACCCCGCGCTGGATATAGACGCAACGTACTAGACTTGGAGGCTCATTAGTACGGGTGGGAAGTACCGCGGGGCCGAGCCGAAACTCGTCCCCGCGGAGAATCAGATCACTTTCACGAAAATAATCAGCAGGGTATAAAGCGCCAGCGATTCGATGAAGGCCAGACCAATCAGCATGGCCAACTGGATCGCCTTGGCGGCGCCAGGATTGCGCGCCATGCCTTCCACGGCGCTGGCAATCGCCTTGCCCTGCGCCAGACCGCAAAGGCTGGACGCAATCGCCATCGAAAAACCGGCGCTGATCGGCACCCAATGGCCTTGCAGCGTATTGTTGCCGGGCGTCTGCGCAAATAGTCCCGTACTGGCAAACAATAGGATCGCCAGCACAAAAAGCACTCTCTTCGTCATTCGTTTCTCCTTGATGAATCGCTCCAGGAGGTGGTTCCCGGACACCGTACAGCCGAGCTCACACTGCAAAGCGGCATAAAGCCGGTATCAATGTTCGTGCGCTACCGCGCCGCTGACATACACCATGGCGAGCAGCATAAAAATATAAGACTGCACCACACCGACGAAAATGTGCAGTCCCATAAAAATAACGGGCGGTCCGAATTTGGTGAGGCCCAGAAAGACCATGGTCACCTGCTCACCCGCGAAAATATTGGCATAAAGACGAACCGTAAGCGAGAGGATGCGCGCCAGGTGACTGATGATTTCGATGGGGAACATCAGCGGAGCCAGCCACCACAAAGGTCCCGCGAAATGGCCCAGGTATCGAATGCCGTTCACCTGCAAGCCCTTCAGGTTGTAATAGGCGAAGGTGGCGAGGGCGCATCCGGCGGTCACCGAAGCGTTCATGGTGGGCGATTCGAAACAGGGGATGAGGCCGATGAGGTTGCTCGACAGAACATACAGCAAGATCACGCCGAAGAAGGGCACGTACCGGTGCGCGGTGTGGCCCACCTGGTCTTCCGCCTGGCCGCGTACGAACTCATAAAGAAGTTCGAAAACCTGCTGAAATTTGCCCGGCTTGTCCGCGGAGAGCTTCGGCCGGAGCACGGCAAAAAGCAGCATCAGGCTCGCCACCACCAGGAGTTGCATGACGATGAAATCGGCCCAGGGACGCGCTTCGGCAGGTTTGCCAACCAGCGACAAAACCGCATTGCCGGCTCCGGCCAGATAATCGTTAAAAAACTTGGTGATGAAGAGTTCACTTTCGGGCATACACGATCTCGAAGACGACTTCCACGAAGACGGCGGCCGTCAGCAGAAAAACCCCCGCCAGCACGGCCATCAGACTGATTCTGGAAAGCCTCAATATAACATAGGCGCCTCCCCCCAAGATCACATAACGGAAGCCCAGGATCACGCTGCGATTGCGCGGCATATCGCTTTTGCCCAGGCCCGCCACCAGTCGGTAGAGCCAATGGAAGTTGAGCCCGGAAATGGCCGCTCCGAGCAGAAAGCCGGCGCCCCATTTCCAGCCACGCGCCACCAGCGCGACGCAGGTGCCGAGCGAGCCGATCACCATCATGATGCGGCCGATGCGCCAGGCGGCGCGCTCAAAGCTCAGTTCATCCGGCATCGTCTTCGTTTGAATCCCGCATGATCGTGCGGATCAACTGCACGAAGCCGGCGACGCTGCCGAGGATGAGAAACAGAATCCGCAGCCAGCTCGTGCCGAAAGCTTTGTCGAGGTAGTAGCCGATCGCGTATCCCACGAATGTGGAGACCGGCAACAGGAGCGCGAGCGCCGAATACTCGGCAAAGCGCGCGGCGGAAGTCTTCCTGGGATTGGCCACTAAGTCTAGTTTAGCTGTGCGCGCGCTGCGCGGCTTCGAGAACCAGAATCCCCATCTTGGGATGAGACGGCTCGAAGGCCGGCCGCACTTCGAACTCTTCGAGCGCTTCGGTGGTGGTGGGGCCGATCGAGGCGACGAAGCACCGACGGAGTCCGGCAAGCGCGGCCTCTTCGATGCCTTCTTCGCGAGCCACCCGCGCGAGGTGCTCGATCTGCACGGCGGTGGTGAAGAGCGCAACTTGGAAGCCCCCCGCCGCCAGGGAACGCGCCGCTTCGCGCAGCGGAGCGGTGTCGTCGGGCAGCGCGTAACGATAGACGCGGATGGCGGCGACTTCGGCGCCGCGGGCTCGCAGAGCTTCCAGCAGCTCCGGATTCGAGCGGCCATATTCCTGCACGGCGATGCGGCGCTCCGGCCGGCCCTCGATGGCCCGCAGAAGTTCACGCCACGTGTTGGGCTCGGGCGCGGTGATGGCCGGCGCGAGCCCCAGCTCACGTAGGGCGGCGACCGGCTTGGGCCCGCGCGCCACGACGGTGAGGCGGCGCAGGGCGTCAACGAAGGCATCGCCCCACAAGCCGTGCAACTGGCGCGTGCCGACGCCCGTGAGCAGGATCATCATGTCGAACTCGCCGGCGAGCAGACGCTGCGCCTGGGCGTCGGCTTCGACCGGCACTTCGCGCATGGAAGGCGCGACGAACGGATCGCCGCCCTGTTTGCGAATCAGTTCGGCGATCTCCGCGGAGCGGCGGCTTTCGAGCGCGAGAACGCGGACACCGGCGAAGGGCATGTCAGGAGTATAGCGGCTACTTGCCTGCGCCCTGTAGCGTGTTCAACTCGGTCTTATCCCGCTCGAGGAACGGAACGCCTTTTTCCATCCAGTCGGGCGCCGGTGCGCCTTTCAGATAGTGGTCGAAGTACTGCTGCATGCGGATGGCGTA
>PLZX01000027.1:9181-18416 GCA_003152325.1 Bryobacterales bacterium
ACCGGCGTCTGTACCTTGTCCGCCCAGAAGATGGGAGAGTTCTCGATGAAGCGGGTGGGGTACTGCCAGATGGAACCGCCGATGCGGCTCTGCGAAATCTCATACTGGAACTGGCGCGTGATGCCGGTGCCCCAGCGAATGCCGTCGTAGGCGGCGATCATGTTGACCACCGGCGCTCCGGCTTCCACAGCGCGGAAGCGGTTGGTCTGCGTGACCATGTATGCGATCTGGTAACCGCCCCAACTGTGGCCCTGAATGCCGATGGCTTTTTCGTCGACTATGCCGCGGTCCACCACGGCCTGAACGGCCGGCAGCACGCACTTAAGCGCGCTCTGGCCGGGATAGCCCGTGGTGTAGACGATGTCGGGCGTGAGCACCAGGTAGCCGTTGCTGACGTAGTAGCTGATGTTGATGGAAGTTCCCGGCGCCGGATTGACGAAGTGGTTCACGTTCTGCGTGAGGCGCTCATAGATGTACACCATCATGGGGTACTTCTTCTTTGCATCGAAGCTTTCCGGCTTGTAGAGCGCGGCTTGGAGCGGCACGCCATCGGAGTTGTGGAAGGCCACCAGTTCGGCGTTGCCCCAGAGCAACTGCGCTTTTTGCGGGTTGGCGTTCGATACCTTGCGCAGTTCCTTGAAACCGCTGTCGGTGGTCATCAAGTCCGGGAACTCGTTGAAGGTCTGCCCGGCCAGAAGGTAGACGTCGGCGTCTTTGGCCTTGACCGGAGCGCTGAAAGATTTCGCGGCCATCAGGAGCTGTTTGGGCTCGGCGCCGTCGACGGATCCGCGGAAGAAACCGCTGTCCATGGTCTTGAGGTTCTCGCCTGCCAGGAGCAGGGGCCGGGCCGGATCGATCCAGCGTTCGCGTGGCTCGGCTTCGGTACGAATGTAGCGCAGCCGCACTTCGTGCCCGCGGCCGTAGCCGGCGGTGATATTCCTGGCGCCGGTGCCGTCGGGTGAGATCTTCCAGATGTCGTAGCGGTCGTAAAGCAGCACGGACTTGCCATCTTTGGTCCAGCCGGCCAAGCCGTAGGCGCCGGGGATGCTGGGCGTGTCCGTATCCTCATTGAAGAACTTCACGCCGAGCGTGGCGGTGAGGTTGACCGTCTTGCCATCGGGAACCGAAATGCTGCTCCAGTCTTTGCCGTCGAAGTTGAGCAGGTAGCGGCCAGAGGGCGACCAACTGGTATTGCCATGATTCTTCTTAACCAGCAGCTTGCGTTGGCCGGTGGTGGCGTCCACCAGATAGGTGTCGTTGTAGTGCTCGTCGTAATCCTGCATTTTGCGGTATTCGCGATCGTCGCTGCCCATCACCCACTGCGGGCTTTCCGAGGTGGTCACGCTCTCCATGGCGTCATCGGCCAGTTGCACCAGCTTGTGCTCGGGGATGAGGTAGGCCGCTTCGAAGGTGCGGTCGCGATCGCGCGTGGCGCGCAGTTTCTGGACCGGCTGCAGATACTCGTCTTTGTAGCTCCAGAGATCCACCACGGCCTTTTCTTCGGTCGGATCGCCGGCAGCGGCGGCCTCATCCTTGGGGGGCGGCGCCGATTGGGCAACGCCGAAAAAGAGCCGTGAACCGTCGTGCGAAAAGCTCAGATTCCCGTGTTCGCTGACGGCCAGGCCGGTGCGTATCCCCGGCGTCTGGTCCGACAGCAACTCCGCGGCGGCGCTGGCCTGCCGGTCCCAGCGGTAGATTTTCCATTTGGGCTGCTTGGCGGCCGCATCGTCGCGGTCGCTGAGGAAAGCCATCTGGGTCTGGTTTTCGTCAAAGGTGAGCTTGGAATATTTGCCTTTGCCGGCGAGCAGGGCCGTGGTCGCGTCGGCCGTGCCCGGCTTCGCCACAAAGACGCCGTTGTTTGCGGTGTCGTGCGCCGCAACGGCGTAGATCAACTGCTTGCCGTCTTCCGTGAAGTGGAATTCGGCAACGTCTGTGAATGTGCGTTCGGTGCCATCGGCGAACGCGCGGAGCACCAGGTCGGTGCCAAACTGTGTGCGCGCTCCGGCGCCACCGGCGGCAGCGCCGCCGCCGCGCCCGCCGCGTCCGCCCTGCTGNNGAGGCCAGCTCGACGATCGCCATGCCGTCTTTCGGCATCTGCTCGGCGGTTTTCTTATCCTTCTTGGCCTTGTCGGTGTCAGCTTTGGCAGGGAAGGTCGAGAAGACTACGAACTTGCTGTCCGAAGAGAAAGCGATGGTGGTGCCGCGCGCTTCCGGCGGTGGCCCTTCCTCTGCCGCCGCTGCGGGGGCCGGCTGCGGCCGCGCACCGGCGGGCAGGTGCGTATCCCTACCGGTGACCAGATCGCGGATAACCACTTCACCGTCGCCTTCCTGGGGGAAGACGCCATAGGCCAGAAATTTGCCGTCATTCGACAGCCGCTGCCCGATGATGGTGTGCCAACCGTCATAATCCTTGTGGTTCAGAGGCCGTTTTGCGGTTTGAGCAAACGCGGCCGAAAGCAGCAGGAGCGCGGCGGCAAGGACAGGGAAAGCGCGAATGGAGTTGCGGTGGAAAAACATGATGAGCGTATTGTAATCCAGGGCACGGGGATGCTGGCGCCGGGCCTCCCGCGCCTTCCCTACTTCGTTGACAGACTTTAGGACGATGGTACAATGGATCAAGCTCAGAGGATCGACAATCCCTTTGGTGTCACGGGCATGCAGTGGTTGCATCTTTACGGCAACGGGATGAATCGAAAGAAGGGTAGCCATGGCATTCGTTCTCCCCATTCCACATCTGGCGCGTACCGAGGCTGAGCCTCTGCTGGCGACGGTCGGCAATACGCCGTTGCTGCGCCTGGACAAGATCTCCAGCGAGTTTCCGGGCGTCGAGATTTTCGGCAAGGCCGAATATTTCAACCCCGGCGGCTCGGTGAAAGACCGCTCGGCAACCAATATGGTGCTGGACGGCGAACGCTCGGGCAAGCTGAATCATAGCCGCGTGATTCTGGATGCCACCAGCGGGAACACGGGAATCGCGTACGCCATGATCGGGGCCAACCGCGGATACAAAGTGAAGCTGGTGCTGCCGGGGAATGCCTCGGAAGAGCGTAAGAAAATTCTCAAAGCGTATGGAGCGGAGATGGTTTTCAGCGATGCGGCGGAGGGCTCCGACGGGGCGATTCTGCTGTGCCGCGAAATTTACCTGGCCGATCCGGACCGCTATTTCTACCCCGATCAGTACAACAACCCGGCCAACTGGAAGGCGCATTTCGAGCACACCGGGGCGGAGATCATCAAGCAGACCGGNNCGACGCCTGAAACGCGATGTGCCTGGAGTGCAGTGCATCTCGGCGCAGCCCTCCAGCGGGTTCCATGGCCTCGAAGGCTTGAAGCATATGCCGACGGCCATCGTACCGGGCATCTACGACGACAAGCTGGCTGACGCGAATTTGTGGATCGAGACCGAAGACGCTTACCGCATGGTGCGGCGCCTGGCCCGCGAAGAAGGGCTGCTGGTGGGCATTTCTTCGGGGTGCAACGTGCATGCCGCCACCCTGCTGGCACGCGATTTGGCGGGGCGCGGCGAGCCGGCTATGATCGTCACGGTGCTATGCGACAGCGCGGAAAAGTACCTGAGCGAGCCCTTCTGGAACGAGTGATGATCCGCATCGAACCCGAACCCTGGGGAGCCATGGTATCGCACGCGAGAGAGACCTATCCGAACGAGTGTGTTGGCGCGATGCTGGGTTCTATCGACGGCGACTCGAAGAGCGTGGTGGTAGCGATGCCTTTGCAAAACGCCTTTGCAGGCGGGCAGGCCGAGCGCTACGAGCTGCGGCCCGCGGATCTCGCGGCCGCCGACCGCGCGGCCCGCGAGCGCAAAATGGACCTGATCGGCATCTACCACTCGCACCCGGACTGCGACGCGTATTTTTCGCGGACCGACTTGCGGAATTCCTGCCCCTGGTATTCCTTCGTAGTGCTTTCGATTCAAAAGGGCGAATTCCACCACGCCAATAGCTGGCTGCCGAACTTCGACCAGACCGAAGCGGCGAAAGAGGAGTTGATCTACTGATATGGCCAAAGTTTTGATTCCCACGCCCCTCCGGCAGTTCACCGGAAAACAGGATTCCGTCACCGTGGCGGGCGCTACCGTGGGCGAAGTGCTGAACGCGCTCACGGCGCAATTCCCCGACCTCCGCAAGCAGATCTTCAACGACGAAGGCAAGGTGCGCAGCTTCGTCAACGTGTATCTGAACGACGAAGACATCCGCTATCTGAGCAAGGACTCGACCGCCGCCAAGGACGCCGACACCATTTCCCTGGTGCCTTCGATCGCCGGCGGCTCGACCGTTACCGCCCCGCCCGCAGCGACGCTTTCGAACGACGAGATTCTGCGTTACAGCCGCCACCTGATCATTCCGGAAGTGGGCATCGAAGGGCAGCAGAAGCTGAAAGCCGCGAAGGTGCTGCTGGTGGGAACCGGCGGCCTGGGCGCGCCGCTGGCCCTCTACCTCGCCGCCGCGGGTGTCGGCAAGATTGGCCTCGTGGACTTCGACACGGTGGACTTCACCAACCTGCAGCGCCAGGTGATCCACTTCACCGCCGACGTGGGCCGCAAGAAACTGGATTCCGCCGCGGAGAAAATGAAGGCCATCAACCCCAACGTGGAGATTGTGCGGCACGAAGTGGCGCTCACCAGCGAGAACGCACTCGACATCCTGAAGGACTACGACCTGGTGGTCGACGGCACGGACAACTTCCCGACGCGCTACCTGGTGAACGACGCCTGCGTGCTGCTGGGCAAACCCAATGTCTACGGCTCGATCTTCCGGTTTGAAGGGCAGGCCACGGTGTTCGCTTATGAGGGCGGCCCGTGCTACCGCTGCCTCTATCCGGAGCCGCCGCCGCCGGGCCTGGTGCCCAGTTGCGCGGAAGGCGGCGTGTTGGGGATACTGCCCGGCACCATCGGGCTGATCCAGGCCACCGAGACGGTGAAGCTGATCCTCGGGATTGGGGAACCGCTGGTGGGCCGGCTGTTGCTGTACGATGCGCTGGGCATGCGTTTCCGCGAATTGAAGCTGCGCAAGAACCCGGAGTGCCCGGTGTGCGGCGCACACCCCACGGTGACGAAGCTGATCGACTATCATCAATTCTGCGGCGTCCCCCAACCGGGATCGGCGGCGCCCGATCGGGAGACCAAGGTGAACGAAGGCGAAATCGACGTTGTGGAGCTGAAGGAAAAGATCGATCGCGGAGACGACTTCGTGTTGATCGACGTGCGGGAGCCGCACGAGTATAGGATTTGCAACATTCCCGGCGCGCAGCTTATTCCGCTCGGCGAGTTCCCCAAGCACGTCGCCGAGCTCGACGCCGCGGCCGACATCGTGATCCACTGCCGCAGCGGCGTGCGCAGCGCGAAAGCCTGCGCCGTGCTGCGTCAAGCCGGCTTCCAGCACGTACGCAACGTAGTGGGCGGCATCCTGGCGTGGAGCGACAAAGTCGATCCGCGCGTTCCGAAGTACTAACCACCGAGCCCGTAAAAACCCACAGCCGTTCCGCCGAGCAATTGCTCACGCACTTCGATACTCCGCGCGCCGATCACTTGCGTAAATGCGGCCAGCGTTTCCTTCCACGTAGCCGCGGGCAGGCAGGCGGGCCACTCGCTGCCGAACATCAACCGGCTGGGACCAAAAACCGAAAGCAGGTGCTCGACGAACGGCCGCAGCGGCGCGGCAGTCCAGGCTGTGCGCCGCCCTGTCAGCAGGCCGCTGACCTTGCAGAAAACATTCGGCAGCCGCGCGGCGGTTTCCGTTCCGCGGACCCATTCCGCGGCCGGTGCGGAGTCGAACCGCGGGCGGGCCAGGTGGCCAATGGCGATGCGCAGAGTGGGCGCCTGTTCGGCAATGCGCTGGACCAGTGGAAGATGGCCGGGCTCCAATTCGAGATCGAGCGGGATGCCGCGGCGGGCCAGTTCATCGAGGCCCGCGGGGATGCCATCGGCCAGCGAGCAACAGACTCCGCGGAGCTTTGGGTGGGCCAGGTATTCGGCGAGGCGGCTGATGGGAACCACCAAACCGGCGATGTGCGGGAGATCCGCGGGCAGATCGGGGAACTGGCCCACCAGGATGGCTCCATCGAAGCGGTTGCGCGCGAGGATGGCCTGAAGGTGTTCGGGCGGATGCGCCTGCGAGTAGAGGACGTGGGAATCGATGCGCAAGAGGGGGCTAGAAAATGAAGGCCAGCCCTCCGCGCAGGCTGCGCGGGGTTTCCACCAGCATCACTTGCTGGCCGCTCACCATGCCGAGCGGAAGGTAGCCCTGCGCCAGCATGTTGCGAAGGTCGGCCGTGGCTTCCACGCGCCGCGCAAAGCCCGGCAGCGGCTGGCGAATGAAAATGTTGAGGCCGGGCGCGGGTTGGTTGGATTGAGTGCTGTAGACATTGCCCGGCATGGCCCAGCGACGGTCCGGGGCCCACTGGTAACTGACCACGATGCGGGTACCGATGTGCGGCGCCGTGGCGGCGACGCGCGTGGTAGCCACCTGGCGGTGGCCGGCGTGGATCATGGCCCGCAATTCATCGGGGCTACTGGTTTCCAGGTCGTGATTGCCGGCGGTTAGCACGCCAACACTGCCGTACATCACGGTCGCAGCCACATGCTCGCCCAAGTCCTGGGTGAGCGCCGCCGTGTAGCCGGTGCTCTGAAAACTGCCCGCGTTGAAAACGGAGCTATCGGAGAAGATGTCCGGCAGAACATCGGGGCCGCCGTACATACCAGCGGGGGCCACCAGAGTGAGCGCGGCGTCGTAAATGGATTCGTGATACGCGGTGACGCTGTACGTTCGCGAGCCCGACTTGCGGGAATACGTGATTTCGTACTCCTGGCCGCGCTGCACCCGCGGCTTGCCGTTGAGCAGGGACATGCGCGGAAACAGGCCGAGCGAGTTGAGGTCGCGCTGCAGGTCGGCGTCGTCGGAAGGCGAGCCGGCCGCCAGATCGGGCCGGGCGTCGCCGGAAGTATAGGTGAGTTCGAGTTTCGAGCCGCCGCCCAGGTCCCACGTCAGCCGGGCATACGGGCTGGCATAGTTCATCCGGTCGAGGAAGGCCACGCTATTCAAGGTGAGCCCGTAGCGCAAAGTGACGTCGTCGCTGAGCTGGGTGTGATCGTCGAAGCTCGCCGACATGGTGCGAAGCAGGGGAAGCGAGGATTCCGGCCCGGACAGGGCGGTGGCCATGCGTCCCGGCGCAAACAGTTGCCGCATGGTGAGGGAGACTTCCGGGCTTCCGCCCATGAGGTTGCGGCTATAACTGGTGCGGAACGCGGCGCTGGGTACGCCAGTCTGAGAACCATATCCGACATTGCCGGCTACCTGCAGGTTGTTGCTGCCGAATAAAGAGGTAGCCAACGCGAACGCGGTGCCCAGATCGGCTTCGTTGGACACACCGGTGGCCACGGACCCTTCGCCGGCCGAAACCCGCAGGATGCCACGCGTATCGGAGAAGGCGTTGGCATGCTCCGCCCCCGTGGCGGGGGCCGAATCGATGAAGCGCTGCACGGCTCGTGTGGCGGAACTGGTGCGCAGAGCCCATTTCCAGTCGTCGGTCAGCAGACTGCCGTTTTCGAGCGGCGGATAGGAAAGCTGGATGGTGCTGAACAGGCTGTTGAGGTTGACCGCCAGCATACTCTGCATGCCAGGCTGTACCAGGATGTTCTTCTTCAGCGCGGGGATGAGCGTGGCCACCGAAACCTTCACCGAATAAAGGTCGGGGATCAGGCCCGCGAATTGGAATCTGCCGGTGTCATCGGAGAGGGTTTTTTCGACGTTGCGATCCTGGCGGTTATACAAAAGGACCACGGCGCCCATCTGCGGCACTCCCAGGGAATTGCGGACCACTCCACTAATCGCGCCCGCAAACTTCACCGGCTCGGCCGCGGGGATCAACGACGGGGCCGCCAGACAGGCCATCCCCAAAGCGAGAGTAGTCAGCGTCCTGTGCGTCTTCGTAGTCAAGTATCGACGCCCGTGAGCGGCGGGGAAACCCCCACCAGTAGTTAGGTTACCGTAAATTCCGCCGATTGTGTAAGGGTTTGGTTACGATTCTTGTCGGTTATCTTCAACCGTAAGGTGTAGCGGCCCGGCGCGAATTGTTGCAACTTCAGCCTCTGCTGGAGGGTGATCTGGCTGGCCGAGGCGTCCGGAATCTTGGAGACGTCTTCGGTCTTGCTGATAATGGGCTCGGCGGTGCCGGTGCGGAGAATCTCATAATGCACCTCACCATTCGGGTGATGGGTGGTCTCGTCAGCGCCGAAGTTGTACAGTTTCATAAAGATGCCGAGGGTCTCGTCGCGCGCGAAAACGTCCCCGATGCGCGGCCGCACAAATGAGCTTCCAATCACGAATTGGCCCGTCCCAATGCTCTTCCACCCAACATCTTCGATCTTGTCGGCCAGAATCAGGGTACTGGAGGACAGCCGGTCGGCATCCAGCCTGGGAACCGTGACCGCCTGTTCGTAATTGTTAATATTGCCGCCGACCATATCCTTGCAGACCACAACCAGCCGATACGTGCCCGGCGGCAGCGGTATGGCTTTCTGGGCGATGGAGGAACGGCTGCCCCATTCCACCATGTACTGCCTGGGACCGCCATCGATATTGAGAGTCTCCTCAAAGGGCGCGACGGGCCGGCGCGTCAAGGTGGAAAACTGGCCGAAGAGGTGGACCTCGGCTGACTGCACGCCTTCCTTGGTCTTGAGTTGCAAATCCTTATTGGCGAACTGGACCGTCACGTAGGTCATGACGGAAGCATCCGTCACCGGGAAGAAATCGACGCGCACCTTCATCGGCAGGATGTTGAAGGTGATTCGCGAATTGACCTGAGCTTCCAGGTCGGTGAACTTAATCGAGGGCGGCCGCTGCAGTTTGTAGAACTGTTCCAGGCGGCTGAATTCGTTCATGCTCTCTGGCAGGCCGCCCAGCGGCGCCGCCATGTGAGTGCCGTCGGAGTTGTTGAAGCGGGAAGTCTTGTCGGTGATGCCCATCTGTTCCAGGACGGTCAGGCCGGCGTTCGGCACATAGAGCAAGGCGTCCTTCTCGGACGGGTCCATGGTCATGTGGAATTCGCCGGACATCGTTGGGTCGACGAATTCGATGATCACATTGTTGCCGATGCCATCGATATAGCGGTAGCGCCACTGCTGGAACGGGAAGGTGGAGGTGCTGCCACCGCCTTCTTCGGAGGGGCGCTGATAGCTGCCGCCCGAGGAATGGTCTTCGATTTCGTCGGGAGGGCCGTA
>PLZX01000294.1 GCA_003152325.1 Bryobacterales bacterium
ATGGAAATATTCGGCCACGAATTCTGGAGCTATGACGGCAAGACCATCTTTTACGATTTGCAGACGCCGCGAGGCGAAGATTTCTGGCTGGCCGGTTATAACGTGGAGACGGCCGCGCGCACCTGGTATCACCTGCAGCGCAATGAGTGGTCGATCCATTTCAATGTGACGCGCGATGGCAAACTGTTTTGCGGCGATGGCGGCGATCCGGGCCAGGTCGCCAAGGCGCCCGATGGCGAGTGGATCTACCTCTTCCGCCCCGAGTTGTTCCCCAACCGCGGCGCCGTCAACAAGGATTTCGTCAACACCGGAGTGCTCCACGCCGAGCGCCTGGTGAACATGTCGAAGCATCAGTACAAGCTGGAACCCAACGTCAGCTTCACGCCGGACCAGAAGTGGGTGATCTTCCGCTCGAACATGTTTGGCCCCACGTACGTGTTCGCGGTGGAAGTGGCGAAAGCCCAGTAGGACTGCACTACCATATATTCCATGGACCCTCTCCTCGGGTGGCGCGCCGAATTCCCCATCTTGTCTCACACCACCTACATGATTAGCCACTCCTTGGGCGCCATGCCGGCGCGCACTGCGAAGCGCGTGCAGGAGTTTGCCGAGACCTGGGCCACTCGCGGAATCCGCGCCTGGGAAGAGGGCTGGTGGGAGATGCCCGTCACGGTCGGCAACCTGGTGGGCTCGCTTATCGGCGCTGGCGAGCGAGAAGTGGTGATGCAGCAGAACGTCTCCATTTGCCAATCGGTAGTGACGTCATGCTTCGACTGGTCGGCGCGGCGCAACAAGCTGGTCACCGACGGCCTCAACTTTCCTTCGAACGACTACGTCTACCACGGCCTTGCGCGCCAGGGCGCGCGCGTGGTTTCGGTGGCCTCGCCCGATGGTTTCACGCTGCCCGTGGAACTGCTGCTGGATGCGATCGATGAAGAAACGCAGCTCGTCTCGGTTTCGCACGTGGCGTTTCGCAGTTCCTACATTCAGGACCTGGCGGCCATCGTGGAACGGGCGCATCGAGTGGGAGCCATGGTGATCGCGGATCTGTATCAAAGCGCCGGCACCGTGCCGGTGGATGTCCGCGCGCTGAATCTGGATTTTGCCACGGGCGGATCGGTGAAGTGGCTGTGCGGCGGCCCGGGCGCCGGGTATCTGTATGTGCGCCGCGATCTGTGGCCCACGCTACGGCCGGCTGCCATCGGCTGGATGGCGCACGAAGAGCCGTTCGCTTTCGCCGGGGGACCGATCCGCTATGCCGATAGCGCCTTCCGGTTTCTGAACGGCACGCCCAACGTTCCGGCGCTTTATTCAGCGCGCTCCGGCTACGAGATCGTCAACGAGATCGGCGTGCCGGCGATTCGTGAAAAATCCATGCGCCAGACCGCGCGATTAATCGCCCTGGCCGACGAAGCCGGCATCCAAGTGAACACCTGCCGCGATCCCCAGAAGCGCGGTGGTGTGGTGACCTTCGATGTCTCGAACGGTAAGGAAGTCACACACGAGCTAATACGCCGCGAGATCCTGGTGGACTATCGGCCCGGCGCCGGAGTCCGCGTGGCGCCACACTTCTATACAACAGACGAAGAGCTGGCGTACACGGTGGATGCAATTCACGAGATCTCATCCACCGGGGTCGCCGAAAAGGTCACGTAAGGGAAAACTTCTGGAATGTGCGAGTCGTAGTGGCCGTGGCGGTTCCACGTCCAGCCTACGCATGGGTCCAGCATCTCGCGGTTCCTTCCGATCTTCTCGAAGCGCGAGCAGTCGATGCGCCAGACGTCGCCGTCTTTGGGCGGTAGCGACCGGCCGTCGGCGATGTCCGCGAGGCCGCGCCAGGGAAAGGCCAGCTCCACGGTCCAGCCGCCGTCGCGGTGCGCCCGCTGGTTGACCTTGCCATCCACGTGCACGGCGGTGCGCAATCCCGGATAATCCCAATCGAGAAAGCCCCACCGTTCGCCGCGCGGATGCACGTGGCCGCCCACGCCGTCGAGCACCAACGTGCGCTGGGTCGCGGGGTCGAACTCCGGCCGCCCGTAAAGCGGCGATCCGGGCTGCAACACGTCTTTCCAAATCCAGAAGACTTCGTACACCGTATTGAGCGCGTTGATTTCGAACTCGTAGTAGGTGTCCTTGCCGGCGATGAAGACCTCCACGTCGTTCTCTTCCCAGATTTTTGAGTCGCGCCGGGTGAGTGTGCCCCAGACGTCGGTCTCTTCGAGCCAGAAGCCGAAGTAGAGATTCTCGTCGTCCCAGAGCAGCGCCACACGCGTGTCGAACCACGCCGGCTCGCCGGTGACGATATCGACGAAGGCTGTGGATTTCGGCGCGGCGCGCCACGAAGGCGCATCCAGCTTGCCATCCACGGCGATGGGGCCGGCCGCGCGGTAGCAGGTGTAGCGCGCCGGCTTCTGCTGATAACGTGCCAGGGGATCGTACACTACGCTGCCTTCGCCCATTCCTGCTCGAACCGCTCCCTGGTGACGAAAGATTTTTGTGTGCCGACCGCCAGCGTCGAAAGTGCCGCGTAGAGGTTGGCGCGCGCGATGGCCTCGCCTTCTTCGCAACCGCTGGCCAGGAAGCAGGCGAAGCTGCCAATGAAGGCATCACCGGCGCCAGTGGTATCCGTCGGCTGCACGCGATACGGCGGCACATGGCGTGAACCGTCTGTGCCCGCCAGCAGCGCGCCGTTCTCACCCAGAGTGACGATCACGCGCCGCAGGCCGCGCTCCAGCAGGCCCTCCGCGCAGACCCGAGCTTCCTCCACGTTGCGCACCGGCATGCCGCACAGCGCTTCGGCTTCAGTCTCGTTGGGGATCACGTAATCGGCGTTGGCAATTTCGCCGAGGTCGACCGGCTGACCCGGCGCCGGGTTCAGAATGGTGCGAATACCGTGCGCGCGGGCGAAGCGCAGCGTGTAATAGACGGTCTCCAGCGGGATTTCGAGTTGCATCACGATGCAATCGGCCTCGCGCAGAACGGCGCCGGCCGCGTCGACATCGGCCGGGAGCAGCCGGTCGTTGGCGCCCTTCACCACCAGGATGCGGTTCTGGCCGGAGCTATCGACAAAGATGGGCGCCACGCCGCTCGACACGCCGGGCGTCACCAGTACGCGGCTGGCATCGATGCCGCGGGCTTGGTAGTCGCAGATGGTCGCGGGCCCGAACAGATCGTCGCCCACGCGCGCGATCATGGAAACCCGCGCGCCGCAGAGCCGCGCCGCCACCGCTTGGTTTGCCCCTTTGCCGCCGAAACCCAGATTGAACTCGCGCCCGAAGATGGTCTCACCGGCCCGCGGCATCCGGTCGGTGAAGGTGGTCAAATCGATATTCGCGCTGCCCACCACCGCAATATGAGGTGCACTTTTCATGGCGTAACATATTGTATCGGCTTATGAGCTCAGATCCCACTCAACGTTTCTCGTCGCGCGTCGAGGACTACGTTCGCTACCGCCCTTCTTATCCGGCGGAAGTGATTGCCTTCCTGGAGCGCGAGTGCGGCCTCACTGCACAAGCCCGCGTCGCCGATATCGGCTCTGGCACGGGGTTGCTTTCGGAGCTGTTCCTGCGGTTCGGTTGCGAAGTGGACGGCGTCGAGCCGAACGCAGAGATGCGCGCCGCGGGGGAGCGGCTGCTGGCGGCCTGGCCGCGCTTCCATAGCGTGAATGGCCGCGCCGAAGCTACCACGCTGCCCGATCACCGCGCCGATCTGGTGGCCGCGGGCCAGGCGTTTCATTGGTTCGAGTCAGATGCCGCGCGCACTGAGTTCCAACGCATCCTCAAACCAGGCGGCTGGGTGTCGCTGGTTTGGAATGAGCGGCTCAGCGCGCCCGGCTTCAACGCCGGTTATGAGGATCTGGTGACCCGCTACGGGCCGGAACACCCCCATGCCGAGACCAGCGAACTGAACCATTTCTTCGGTGAGCTGGGCTGGCGGCTGGCGCGATTCCCTAACGAGCAGAACTTCGGCCGGGAAGGGCTGCGCGGGCGTTTTTTATCTTCTTCCTATGCGCCACGCCCCGGCGCGGCGAACTACCAGCCCTTGACGCGGGAACTAAACCGTCTCTTCGATGAATTTCAAAGAGACGGCCGCGTAACATTGCTCTACACCACCGAAGTCTATCTTGGCAGGGTCGAGCAGGCAGGAGCTTAAGCTCGTGCCTACTCCCCGCCGCCGGTTCCGACGCCGGTTCCTGACCCGCCAGGCTTCGGGCCGTTGTAGTTCGGGTACGCGGGGCGATGCGGCATCGGAGCGGGATGATCCTTCATCTGCTGCATGGCGACAGCCACCGCGCGCTCGAGTTGCGGGTCGTGGCCGTCGTGCACGGTCTTGGGATCGAGTTCCACTTCCACGTCCGGCGCCACGCCTTTGTTCTCCACGTCCCACTGGCCTTCCGGATTGAAGAAGCCGAAGCTGGGCGCGGTAACAGTGCCGCCATCCATCAGCGGCGGGTACGAGCCCACTCCCACCAGGCCCCCCCACGTGCGCTTGCCGACCAGCGTGCCCACCTTGTTGTAATGGAACATCCACGGCATGCAATCGCCACCCGAACCCGCGAATTCATTGATGATCATCACCTTCGGTCCGAAGATCGCCGCCGCCGGCGTGCGATAGATGGCGCCGTAGCGCGGGCTCCAGAAGCCTTCCAGCGGACGGGTGAGCACGTCGATTACATAATCGGCTACCTGCCCGCCGCTGTTGAAACGCTCATCGATGATCGCGCCTTCCTTATCGGATTGTGCGAAGTAATAGCGCGTGAAACTGGCGAGACCGCCCTGGCCGGTATCGGGCATATAAGCGTAAGCCAGCTTGCCGCCGCTCAATTCATCCACTTTCCGGCGGTTGCCTTCGATCCAGGCTTGCGTCCGCAACTGCGTCTCGGTGGCTGCCGGGATCACCGTGATGTCGCGCGCACTGGCGCCCGATGGATCGGCGCCGATCCGCAGTGTGACACGCTTGCCGGCGGTGTTCTCGAGCAGCCTCGAAACATCGTCCTTGGCGGTGAGATCTTCGCCATTGACCGCCAGCAGATAATCTCCCGTGTTGACGTTGAGCCCGGGAACGGCCAGCGGCGCCTGCAGATTCGGGTTCCAGCTTTCACCTGTGTAGATGCGCTTGAAGCGGTATCGACCATTGGCGATTTCGTAATCCGCGCCCAGCAGGCCGCCCGAGACGGCCCGCCCCGTCGGGATATTGCCGCCGCCGCCGCGCAGGTGTCCCACGGTCATATCGCTGATCATGTCGTGGATGATGTAGTTGAGGTCGGTGCGCGAGCCGAGCGAATCCAGATACTTTTCGTACTCCTTCTCGGCATCCGCCACGTTCACGCCGTGCAGATTCGGATCGTAGAAGTAGCTGCGCTCGATGCGCCACACTTCGTGATACATCTGCTTCCACTCGGCGATCGGATCGACGTGCACTTCCACATCGTTGAGGCGCAACGCGCCTTCACCGGCCTTCACCGGCGCCGCCGCGGAGACGATCACAAACTGCGGGCCTGCCGCAGCCGCCGCCGGTCCACCGGGGCCTCCGCGCCCGCCGCCGCCGCCGCCCATGCGGAGCAGCATCTTGTCGCCGTTCGCCGAAAGGTCGAAGGAGCCGACGCCGTCGGCCAGTTTCTCCATCTTGCGGGCTTTGAGGTCGTACCGCGAGAGCGTCGCCCCGCCTCCGCCAGGAGCCCCGCGCCCCGCACCTTCCACGATGTACAGGAACCCCGCGCGGCCGGCCGTCAATGAAGCATAGGAACGCGCCGGCAAAGGCAGCGCGACGATGCGCTGCTGAATTCTCTCGAAATCGATGTGCACCGGTTTGGGTGGGGTATTGGCCGCCGCGGCGGCGCCGCCACCGCTACCCCCACGCCCGCCGCGTCCGCCGCCGGCCGCTCCGCCTTCCGCGGCCGCGCCGGGCTCCACGGCCTTCTCTTCATCGCTCTCCGGCGCCAGAGGCGACGCCACATTGTTCGCCAGCACGGTGAGATAGACACTGCTGGTCACCTCGTGCTCGTCGCTCGTCATATCGAGACTGCTTTGCGTGGGGCCGAAATTCGTGCTGGCCGTGAAGTACAGATACTGGCCGTCGCGGTCGAAGGCCGGATGGCGTGCGTCGCTCAGGCCGTCGGTCACCTGCTGGCTCTTGCCGCTGTCCATCGAATAGATGGCGATGGCGTGCTGCCGGTTGGGCAGCGACTTGGAATAAGCAATCCATTTGGAATCGCCCGACCAGGCGAAATCGATCCCGCCTTCGCTGAGGTAGTCGGTGTCCACGTTGGTCAGCTTGCCCGAGGCCACATCCACGTCCCACAAGTGCAGTTGGTTGTCGTCAAAGGCAATGTGCTTGCTGTCCAGCGACCACTTGGGATTCGAATAGTAGGCCGAATGGCCCGCCAGCGCGATCTTCCGCGTCTCGCCTTCGCCGGTCTGCGGTTTGAGGTGCAGCGCGTATTCGCCGGATTCATCCGAGAAGTAGGCCACGGTCTTGCCGTCCGGCGACCAGGATGGCGAGCGTTCCATCACGCCCGGCGAGTTCGAGAGATTGCGAATATCTCCCTTGTCCGCGGGAATCGTGAGGATTTCGCCGTGCGCTTCGAACACCGCGCGCACGCCAGTCGCGGAGATTTTGGCTTCCCGAATCTCCCGCGCCACGTTTTGAAAGTGCGGCCGCACTTCCGTGAAGTCGGCTGCCATCTCGATGGGCACCTGGTGTTCTTTCTGCGCGGCGATGTCGTAGATATGAATCTGCCCGAACTGTTCGTAGATGATGCCGCCCGGCCCGGCGGTGGCGTATTCAATGTCCTTCCACGGATTTTTGATGAGTGAATCCACCTTCTTGCTGCGCGGATCGTATTGGTAAAGCGTCACCGGTCCGTTCCGGTCGGAGAGGAAATAGATCTTGTCGCCAATCCACATGGGGTCGAAATCGTTCGAATCCGTGCGCGGGATCTTCTCCGTCTTCAAGTCCGCGAAATCCACCGTCCAAATATAGCTGGCGCGCCCGCCGCGGTACCGCTTCCACGAAACGAAGTTATTGCCGTCGGCGGCGAACTGCCCGCCGTCCAGCGGCTGGTACGCCATGCGCTTCATATCCGGCGAATAGGAGCCTCTAAAGGCCATGGGCAGCGGCAGAGCCTCGGGCAGGCCGCCCTCCGGTGCGACCGCGAAGAGTTGCGTATAGCGCGAGTAGCTCTCGCGGTTCGAGCGAAAGAGGATTCGCTTGCCGTCCGGCGACCAGCCCACTACCGAGTCCGGGTCGGGATGGAAGGTAACGCGCTTGGGAACGCCGCCCGTGGCCGCCACCGTGAAGACGTCCGTGTTGCCATCGTACTCGCCAGAGAAAGCGATGGTCTCTCCATCCGGAGAGAATGCCGCGGAGCTCTCCTGTCCGGCGCCCACGGTGAGCCGCGTGGCCGTGCCGCCCTGGCGGCTGACCGTCCACAAATCGCCCGCGTAAGAAAAGACGATCTCCGTCTTGTTCATGGCGGGCTTCTGCAGCAGATGGACAGTCCCCGACGCGCCGAACATAGTGGCGGTGAAGAAAAGCGCAAATGGAATCCGATATTTCATTTCGACCCCTCCGGTTGTTCAGTGTATCACCGGGACAAGGGGGGGCAGGCCTCAGCCCGCCAACTGTTCAGCCACTACTTCTGGTATCGGTACACCCTTCCGCCCTTCATCACGAATACCACCCTGCGCACGGCGGTGATGTCGTCGAGCGGGTTGCCGTCGGTGGCCACCAAATCCGCTTGGAAGCCCGGCGCCACCGTTCCAATCTCCTTGCCCAGGCCCAGCGATTCCGCCGAAACGGAAGTGGCGCTCACCACGGCGTCCATCGGTTTGTCGTGCGCATCGCGCACGCGGTAAATGAACTCATCGGCGTTACGGCCGTGCGAGCCGGCGACGGCATCCGTGCCGAAGACCACCTTCACTTTGTGTACGCGCGCCCGCCGCAGCACGTCCTCGGTGGGAGGAATGCCCTTGTCCAGCGTCGCCAGCACTGCCTGGTCGAACGTGAAGCTCTGGCGGTTGTCCAGATAGTTGTGCAGCACCAGCAGATTCGGGTCGAAGAACGTTCCGTGCTGCGCCATCAGATCGAGGGTCTCGTCTTTGAGAAAAGTGCCGTGTTCGATGGAGGTGCACCCCGCCAGCACGGCGGCCCGGGCGCCGGCGTCGCCGATGGCATGCACCACGGCGCGCAGTCCCAGCGCCTTGGCTTCGCCGCACACCGCCTGAATCTGCTCGTCGGTCATGCTCTGGTCGCCGCCCGCTCCCAATCCGGACGTGGCGAAGAGTTTGATCACATCTGCGCCGTCCTGCTTGGTTCTCCGCACCAGCGCGCGCAAGGCATCCGGATCGCCGTTTGTTCCTTGAATCTGGCGCAGCGATGTGAGAATCCGGGGGCCCGGCAATAAGCCGCGAGCCACCATGTCCCGCACGTTCGCGTCGATGGCTGAGCCCACGCTCTGCACCGTGGTGAAACCGCCCTCGAGTGTGATCCAGGCGTCTGCCGCGGTCGCGAGTGCCATGTCTTCGGCCTTGCCGCCGCCGCTCACCGACTTGTTGTTCGCGTCCAGATGCCAGTTCAGATGAATGTGCGTGTCGATCCAGCCCGGCATCACGGTGAGGCCCCGCAGATCGTAATCCGGTTTGGCTTTGCCCGCCGCGACGGTGCGGATCGAAGAGCCTTCAATGACGATTTGCTGGTCCTTCAGCACCCCGCCCTTGCCGTCAAGGATCGTGCTGGTCTGGATCACGATGGGATGGGGCGGATCCGCGGCCGCCAAGCCACTGGCGCAGATCAGCAGTCCCAGACAAAAGTTACGCGTCATACAACCCCCTCGCGCAAGATTCACCATTATATGCGTTATACAATGACAGACGCGGAGAGTAAATGGAACATTACACGTGGGACAAAATGGAAAAGGAAGTGTTGAGCTCGACCATCGCTCGTAAGATCATTTCCGGCGAAAAGGCGATGGTCGCGCAAGTCTTTCTTGCCAAGGGCGCCGTGGTGCCGGAACACCACCACGAAAGCGAGCAGATCACTTACATTCTGGAAGGCGCTCTGCAGTTTCAGATTGACGGCAAGGAGATTGTGGTCTCCGCCGGCCAGGTCTTGCGCATCCCTTCCCACATGCCGCACGCCGCGGTGGCGCTCGAGGACACGTTGGATCTCGACATCTTCAGCCCCATCCGCCAGGACTGGCTCGCCAAAGACGACGCCTACTTGAGGAAATAGCGCCATGGATCTCGGACTCAAGGATCGCGTAGCACTGGTGGCCGCATCGAGTGAAGGTTTGGGCAAAGCGGTCGCCCTGGGACTGGCGCGGGAAGGCGCCAAACTGGCGCTCTGCGCGCGGACTCAATCGACGCTCGATTCCACGGCCGCCGAAATCCGCCGCGAAACCGGCGCCGTCGTGTTCGCCCGCGCGGTGGACGTCACGGTGTACGACCAGGTTCGCCGGTTCGTCGCCGAGACGGTTGCCGAGTTCGGACGTCTCGATATTTGCGTGGCCAACTCCGGAGGCCCGCCTTCGAAGTCCTTTGCCGAGACCACCGTGGAAGACTGGCACGCTGCCGCCCAGTTGAACCTCATGAGCACCGTATACCTGGCGAAGGAATCGCTGCCCGTAATGCAGCAGCGGCTCTGGGGCCGCTTCATCGCGATCACCTCCATCTCCGTGAAGCAGCCGGTGGAAGGGCTGATTCTTTCCAATTCCATTCGGTCCGGTGTCAGCGGCCTGGTGAAGACGCTGGCCAACGAATATGGGCCTTCGAACGTACTGGTCAATAATGTCTGCCCCGGTTTCACTGCCACGGCGCGGCTGATGGAGCTTGCTGAGACACTGGCCGCCAAACAAGGCGTCACGCCCGCGGAGATTGAAAGCCGCTGGGCGCGTGGGGCTCCTCTCGGACGCATCGGGCAACCGGAGGAATTCGCCAACCTGGTCGTCTTCCTGGCATCGGAACGTGCCAGCTATATCACGGGTGCTTCCATCGCGGTGGATGGCGGCGCCGTGAAGGGTGTCTACTGATATGCGCGTGCGCGAATTGGCCGACTGGCTTGGCGCGACCTTTGAAGGCGACGGCGAAAAAGAACTTTCCGGTGTCGCGCCCCTCGAAACGGCCGGTGCTTCGGACCTGGCATTTGTGGGTACCCGCAAGGCCGCGCAGCAGGCCGAGGCCTCCGCGGCCGGCTGCCTGCTGGTGCCCGAGGAATGGCCCAGCCCCAGTTACCGCACGGTGATCCGCGTGTCCGAGCCACGCACCGCTTTCGCTCGCGCGCTGAACCGCTTCTACCCCACCACCGACTTGAAGCCCGGTATCCATCCCACCGCGGTGGTAGGTGAGGATGTCGAAATCGGCGCCATGGTCTATATCGGGCCGCATGCGGTGGTCGGAAACGGCACGCGCATCGGCGTGGCCACCTCCATCGGCGCCTCGACCGTAGTGGGCAAGCGCGTCAACCTGGGCGAGGGCTGCGTGCTCCACCCGCACGTCACCATCTACGACAACGTGGACATCGGCCGGAGCACCATTCTGCATTCCGGTGCCGTGATTGGCGCCGATGGTTTCGGCTATGTGATGGAGCAGGACCGTTGGCAGAAGTTCCCGCAGGTGGGCCGCGTGGAGATCGGCGACTATGTCGAGATCGGCGCCAATTCCTGCGTCGACCGCGCNNCCGTCATCGGCGGGCAGGTGGGTATTGGCGACAAGGCCCGCATCGAGACTCGCGCCGTGCTGGGCTCGGGCTGCGGCGTCCTCACTTCCAAAATCGTGCGGTCCGGCGAAACTGTATGGGGAACTCCCGCGCGGCCCCTCAAACAGCATCTCGAACAACTCGCCAACCTGTCGCGGCTGCCCGACTTGCGGCGCGAGGTGGCGGAGCTGAAACGGCGCCTGGCGGAACTCGAAAGGAAGCCCTGATGCTGGTGGTGGTGGGCGGGCACTCGCGCAAGGTGGGGAAAACTTCGGTGGTCGCCGGGCTGATTCGCAAACTGCGCGCCCACCACTGGACGGCCGTGAAGATCACGCAGTCCGGCCACCATACCTGTGCCCGCGAGCCAGGCGCCTGCGGCTGCGAACCGGCGCCCGGCGAGCCGTTCGCGCTGAGCGAAGAGTACGAACCCGGGCCCACCGATTCCGGCCGATTTCTGGCCGCCGGAGCCGAACGTGCTTTCTGGCTGCGGACTTCTTCGGGTGAATTAGCGCGTGCGGCCGGCGTCTTGCAGAAGCTTCTCAAGCAGTCCGAGAACGTGATTGTGGAATCCTCCAGCGTGGTGGACCTGGTTGCGCCGGATACTTTCCTGATGGTGCTGGATTTTGCCTGCGAGGATTTCAAACCGTCCAGCACCCGTCTTCTGGATCGTGCCGATGCCTTCGTGTTGATCGATCGCGGCATCAACGGGCCCTTGTGGGCTGAAGTTGCCCGCGGCACCTGGGATACCAAGCCGCAGTTCCTGGTGAAGCCGCCCCGCTATGTGACAGCGCCGATGACGGAATTTGTGCGGTCTCGTCTGCCTGGCGCGGCGCGTTAAGCACCCCCTTGCGCCATTACTGAGGCCATGGTCACCTGGTTGCGTCCCAAACTCTTGGCGCGGTAAAGAGCCGTATCGGCTTCTTGGACCAGAACGTCGGCCTCCCCCGCCCCCGGCAGGGTGCGGCATGCCACTCCGATACTGCACGTCACGGGAAAAGCCCGGTTGCCGACGGTGAATGGCTCGGCGGCCAGGGCTTCGCGGATTCTCTCCGCCTGGGCGAATGCGTCGGCGCCCTGGCATCCCGGCAGCACAAAGAGAAACTCCTCGCCGCCATAACGGCCCAGTGCGTCATAGCGGCGGATGGCGGACTTCATGCGGCGCGTAGCTTCGCAAAGCACGGCGTCGCCGCCCTGGTGGCCATGCGTGTCATTGATGCTCTTGAACCGGTCCAGATCCGCCATCAGAAGAGCGATGGGCTGTTGCTCCCGGGAAGCGCGCGCCAATTCGTTGTGGAGTGTTTCGAGGATGGCCCCGTGGTTTAGCAAGCCCGTCAAGTAATCGTGATTGGCCTGCTCGCGCAGCGCTTCCCGCGCCGCCAGAAGTTGCTGCTGCAGATCGAGAACCCGGCGCCCGGCGCGCAGCCGGACTCGCAGTTCGTGGGCCTCAAATGGCTTGGTGAGGTAATCGTCCGCTCCCGCGTCCATGCCTTCCACCAGGTCCTGCGAATCGGTGCGCGCCGTCAGCAGGACCAGGTAGACGTACGGTTCCCGTGATACCGCGCGCACGCGGCGGCAGACTTCCACGCCGTCGAGGCCGGGCATCATCCAGTCGAGAACCGCCAGTCGCGGACCATCGTCGGCCTGCAATGCCTGCCAGGCTTCATTGCCGTCGCGAGCGATCACAGCCTCATACCCCCACTTGGTGAGCATGGTCCGCAGCATCGATTGAGAGACCGGGTTGTCTTCGGCCGCCAGCACCTTCATGGGCGCTTGCGCTTCCAACACTCTTTGTGCGGCATTCGCTAACTGGCGATCCAGATTCACAGATTCTCTCGGTGTTCTTATCGGTGAAAAGATGATTTTCGAGAGAGAACAAGAGTACTAAGGCCTGGAAGCGTATAATCATGTCATGCGGCTAGCAAGCGGCGCACTGTTCCTGGCAGCCGCATGCGCGGTTGCCGCCAGTCTTCCACAATTCTCCCTGGTCGATACCGCCGGCCATACCCACACGCCGGCCGATTTCGCCGGCAAGCGCGCCATTGTACTTTTCTTCGTCAGCACCGATTGCCCTCTTAGCAATCACTACGTGCCCGAATTGAATCGCATCGCGCAGGCCTATGCGCCGCGCGGTGTGGCCTTCTACGCCGTGCAGGGCGATGCCACCGTGCCGGACGCCGATGTTCGGCGCCACGTCGCCGATTTCGGCTACTCTTTCCCGTATCTCTTCGATCCCGACGAGTCGCTGGCAGCTTTTACCGGTGCTGTCAGCACCCCCGAGACCGCGGTTCTTTCGCCGCGCGGCGACCTGCTCTACCTCGGACGTATCGACAACCGCTTGGAAGACTACGGTAAGCAGCGAGTCGAGATCACGGAATTCGATTTGCGGGATTCGCTCGACGCCATCCTCGCCGGAAAACCCGTACCGCGCGCGCGCACCAAGGCCCTGGGCTGTGCCATCACGCGAAAGAACTAACGTGGTAGCTTATTCCAGAGAGGATTTGCTATGAATGCGAACGTGCACGAACTGAATCAGGAAGCCGCTACGACTCGCCGGGTGCTTGAGCGCGTGCCGGAGGACCAACTCACCTGGAAACCGCACCCGAAATCGATGTCGCTCGGCCAACTGGCGCTCCACACCGCGCAAACGCCCGGGATGGTCGCGAGCATGCTGGCCGGCGACACTCTCGATGTGCCGCCGGATGCCTTCCACGTGGCGCAACCGGCCAGCCGGCAGGAAATCCTGGACGCTCACACGGGCAGCGTGGCGAGTGCCGCGGCGTTCCTGGAAGGCCTGACCCCCGAGAAGTCCGCTGCTACCTGGCATCTNNCAGATCCACATCGGCATCATCACGGCGTTCATCAGCCCGGAAGCCGCTTCGATGGTCTGCACGCGCGAGGCGGTCAGCAGTCCCAGCGAGCAGAAGAGCATCGACCCCAGCACGCAAAGCACCGCCAGTCCGGTAAAGGGGCCGCGCACCGGCACGTGGAACACCAGCGCGCCGAATCCGAGCACCACACCCACCTCCACCACCAGCAGAAGCAGGCGCGAGAGGACGAACGAGAGCAGGTAGAAATGCCGCGGCATGGGCGTCGCCACCATGCGTTTGATCAGCTTCTTGCGGCGCGCGTCGACAATCGAAAAGCCCATGCCCCACATGGCGCTGCCCATTAAGTTCATGCCCAGCAGGCCGGGGATGAGGAAGTCGATATAGCGCGAACCGGGCTCCTCGATCAGACGGTCCGCGGAAGTCACGAGGTCTGCGCGGCCCGCCGCGCGCTCCACGGCGCCGTCAGCCAGCATACGCGCGCTGCGGCCTTCCGGGTTGGTGGGGTCGTACGCGTAGACCACCGCGCCGTTCGCGCCCGGCTCGGCCACCAGTGCCACTTTGCCTACGCGCAGGGCCTCTTCCGCATCGGCCTGGGGCAACTGTGCCACACGGAGCAATTTTTCGCCCGCGAGCGAGCGCGCCAGTTGCGGCGTAGTAGCCGCGATGTTGAGCACCTCGGGCGGCTGGTTGCGGAAGGCGATTCCCAAGCCCGCCGCCAGCAGGATGGGAAAAATGAAGACCCAGAACAGCGCTTCCGGCTCGCGTATGAATTCGCGGAAGCGCACCAGGGTCAACTGCGCCAGCGCGCGTTCGGCAAAGGGCATCTTGCCTGGTTTACTCATCGCGCAGGTGCCGTCCGGTCAGCGTGACGAAGACGTCCTCCAGGGTGGCGGAATGGGTGCGCAGTTCGGTGAGCGGAATTCCCTGGCGTGCCATTTCGCCCAGCAGCGCTGGAACCGCGAGATGCAGTTCGGTGACCTGCATTCGCACCGTGCCGTCTTCCGTGTGGAGGTCGCGGATGCCCTCGATTTCCGCCAGGCCGGTCGAATCCGGAACGCGGGCCGAGCGAAACTCCACCAGGTGTTCCGCGCCGATCGACGCGATCAGCTCGCGCGGTGTGCCGAGCGCAATCACTTTTCCGTGGTCCATGATGGCCACGCGGTCGCACAGCCGTTCGGCTTCGTCCATATAGTGGGTAGTCAGCAGAATGGTACGGCCGGCCAGTTTGAAGCGCTCGATCAATTCCCACAGTTGGCGCCGCGCCTGGGGATCGAGGCCGGTGGTGGGCTCGTCCAGGAACAGAAAATCGGGATCGCCCACCAGCGCGCAGGCCAGCGCCAGCCGCTGCTTCTGGCCGCCGGAAAGGCTGCCCACGCGCGAATCCGCCTTTTCCTGGAGCTGCACCAGCCCGATCACTTCCTTGACGTCCGGCCCTTGCTGGAAGAAGCTCCGGAACAACCGGAGCGTTTCGGAAACCGTGAGTTTTTCGGAAAGCTGCGTCTCCTGCAACTGAATTCCGAGGCGCTGCCGCAAGCGCGACGCATCGCGCTCCCAGTGCATGCCCAGCAGTTCCACTTCACCCGAATCGGCCGCGGTGAGGCCTTCGCAGATTTCCATGGTGGTGGTCTTGCCCGCGCCGTTGGGACCGAGCAGCCCGAAGCATTCCGCCGCGCGCACTTCCAGATCCAGCCCGTCCACGGCGACAACGTCTTTGTAGGTTTTGCGAAGCTGGCGCACGCGAAGCGGCGCCTTCCCCCCGGAATCCGGCATAAGGTCAGTATCGCTCAACCAGGCCGCAGGCTTATGCCGGCCGGGCCATCTGACGGTACTCGCGCTCCGATTCGCCTGGGAGCAGNNATCACGCCCAGCACACCGCGCGCCAGCAGTAACCAACCGACCGCTCGAAGGAGCCCGCCCACAAAGAACGGAATGTGCGGCGACCAGCCCCACCCCTCAAAAAACCGGGGAAAGATGGACGACAGGAACCAACTTCCCATCAATTGAATCGCCGAGTACGCCAGCCAGAAAATGCCCAGCAGCCGCACATGCCCGGTAACCCGGCTCTGCGCCGGCGCCGGGGGCAGGGTCGCGGCTCTCGTGGCCTTGCCGCACGACGGGCAGTACGCCTGGGTATCGTTCATCGACGTGCCACACTGATCGCAAAACATAGTCAGCCTCCTCAAAGCCTTCAGCCATTAACATACGACATCTGGCGACTTTTGTTCCACCAACGAAGGTTGAGATGTTCAGAGGATCACCCGGCCGGCGTCGTGGCCCAGACGCGTTCTGCCATGGAGTGCTTCAGTTGCTCGATGCCTTGGCCGGTGACGCTTGAAATCTCGAAGAACTCGAGGCCGCGGCTTTTGGCCAGGTCGCGCAAACGAGCGACACGTTCGGGGTCCTGGGAGGCGTCCATTTTGGTCGCGACCACGATCATGGGTTTGGCGGCCAGTTCGTCACTGAAGCTGGCGAGTTCTGCCAGCACGGTTTCGAAATCCTGCACCGGATCGCGGCCGGTGGTATCGGAAACGTCCACCAGGTGTGCCAGGAGGCGGGTGCGCTCGATGTGGCGGAGAAACTGAATGCCCAGGCCGTGGCCGAGGTGTGCGCCTTCGATCAGGCCGGGGATATCGGCAACCACGAAGCTGCGGAAATTCGGGAGCTGGGCGACGCCGAGGTTGGGTTCGAGAGTAGTGAACGGGTAGTCGGCGATCTTGGGGCGCGCGGCCGAAATGCGGGAAATCAGGGTCGATTTTCCGGCGTTCGGAAAACCGACCAGCCCGACGTCGGCCAGCAGCTTCAATTCCATGCGCAGCCGTTTCTCGTCGCCTGGCATGCCCGGTGTGTGCTCGGTGGGCGCCTGGTGGGTGGAAGTGGCAAAGCGGGCGTTGCCCTTGCCGCCGCGGCCGCCGCGGGCCACGGTGAGGCTCTGGCCGGGCTCGGTGAAATCGCATAGCCGCTTCCCGGTGGCTTCGTCGTAGACCACGGTGCCGACGGGCACGTCGAGTTGGATGGAGTGGCCCTCGGCGCCGGTGCGATTGCTGCCTTCACCGTGGCGTCCCCGCTCGGCTTTGTGTTCCGGGTTGAAGCGGTACCTCAGGAGGGTGTTTTCATGCGGGTCCGCCACCAGCACGACATCGCCGCCGCGGCCACCATCGCCGCCGCTGGGGCCACCGCGCGGCACGTACTTTTCCCGCCGGAAGGCCATGCAGCCATTGCCGCCGTCGCCGGCCTTCACCAGAATTCTGACTTCGTCGATAAACATAGAAAAGCCGCCGGCATGCTTTGCAGCCGGCGGCCCGTTTCCTTTGTAGAGCCGTGTTCTAGGGCGCTACGCCACTTCGAGGATGCTGACGAACTTGCCCATCCGCCCGCGATCCTTGAATTCCACTTTGCCCGTCACCTTGGCGAAGAGCGTGTCGTCCTTGCCCCAGCCGACGTTGTTGCCCGGCTTGAGCTTGGTGCCGCGCTGGCGCACAATGATGGAACCGCCCGGGACCACCTGACCGCCGAAAACCTTAATACCCAGGCGCTGCGCGTTGGAGTCGCGGCCGTTCTTGGAACTGCCTAGTCCTTTTTTATGTGCCATTATCCAACCTCCACCACGAAGTCGCCGATCTTCACGTCGGTGAAGGACTGGCGATGCCCGATGGTCTTCTTATACTGCTTCTTGCGCTTGAACTTGAAGACGATGATCTTGTCGCCGCGGCCGCCGGTGATGATGGTTCCCTTGACCGTGCCGCCGGTCACGAGTTGGCCTTCGTCGGTAAAGGCGGCCTTGACGGGCAGCTCGACTTCGGAGCCGATTTCGCCTTCAAGTTTTTCCACGCGGATGACGTCACCAGGAGCCACCCGGTACTGTTTTCCGCCGGTTTCTAGAATCGCGTGCATGCAAACCTCTGTTTGGGAGCCGGAACACACGAAGTGTGTCGGAACCACTGGAGTAAATACCGAGTGTACTACAGATTGGCGCATGCTATCAAGCCGGGGGAGTTTCGCTCTCAGCTTCGGTGATGCCTGACCCCTACCGGTAACTGATGGTGATCTTGGTGCCGCCGGACGCGTCGGAATCAAAAACCTGCTGGTCGCCCTTGATGATGGTGACGTGCGAGATCTTGGCGTTGGGGTTGTTATGCGCCAGGAAGTTGGCGTTGCGCCCCTGATGGAAGGCGCTGAACGGCCGCATCATGAGCCCCTTGCCATCGGTGCCCGTGTTGAAAACAATGTGAGCGCTATCGTAGGTGACGTCCACCTTGCAGGATTCGTTCGCGAATGTGATGGTCTGGTTCTTGCCGCCCACCGTGAAGGCAACCTGGGTGACCGATTTGGTTGTGTGCGGATGGGACTTGAGATCGCCCGTGCCCGTGAATTGCGCCCACGGGACCGCAGATTGAATGCTCAACGAGCCGTCCAAAATGACAATCGGCGTATCGCCGCCCTGAGCCCAACCAAATACGGATAAGGCGAGTGCCGCCGTCAGGAGCGCGGCCACTGTTCCGGCCAGGCGCAGTTTCTGCTGTCTTCGCATTTCCACAANNCCGCGTAGCTCCCAGGGTCCCACTTCTGCTGGAGAGCCGCAAGTAGTTCCAGCGCGCGGCCGGCATCCGCGCGCGCATTCTCCGCTTCCTTGAGCGCCGCCTCGGCCCGGGCCGCCGCCAGCCGGGACCGCCACTCGGCTTCCTGGTTGCCCACACCCGCAAACCATTTCTGAGCGGCCTGCGCACTTTCGAGCGCCTTGCGGGCGTCGCCCGCCGCCAGTAGCGCCTGGGCCTGCCCCAGCGCGGTTTCGGCAATCAGCCACGCCGAACCCGATTTGGCCGCTAGAGAGGCCGCTTCGGCCGTCGAGACCGCCGCCTCGCGTCCCGCACCCATCGCAACCTGCGCCAGACCCACCACGTTCTTCACGCCGGCCGCGACGTCCGCGCTGAGGTCGGTTTCAAGCAGCACGCGCCGGCCGGCCTCCATCGCCGCGGGAAACTGGCGCTGGCTGAGCGCCATGGCGGCCTGGATCTGACCGGCCAGCGCCAGCGCGCCTCGCGATGCACTGGAGCCGGCTTGCGCCAGCAATTGCCGCGCTTCCTCGTAATGGCCCAACCTCCAGCTCACGTCGGCGGCGTTCAACAAATTGTACTGGGTATTGAGCGGATCGCCGGACTTGCGCGCCGTCTCGCCGGCTTCCTGGTAACGCGCCAGGGCTTCGGGCAATCGTCCCTGGGCCTGCAGCACGGTCCCACTTCCCTGCTGCGCCAGCGCAATTTGGGTGAGGTCGCCCAGCTTGCGTCCAATCTCCAGTTGCTGGTCGAACGAATGGAGCGCCGCCGCGAAGTCGCCCTTCTGGCGCTGCGCGCGCGCCACCAGGATCAATGCCTGCGCGGTCTCCTTCTGATACCCGCCGCGCCGGTAGAAAGCCAGCGCCTGCTCCACGTTGTGCAGACCTTCCTCGGATTGGCCGTAGCGCATTTCCAGGCTGCCCAATGAGAATAAGGCGCGCGCCTCATTGCGCTCGGAACGGTAGCGGCGCGCGTATTCCAGGCTCTGCGTGAAGTATTTCCTGGCGTTTTCCGCATCGCCCTTTAGGAAATATGCGTTGCCCAGATCCACCAGGCCGCGCGTGGTCAGGCTCTCCATACCGTTGGCGCGCGCCAGGTCGATGGCTTCCGTGGCATCGGTCTGCGCCTCGGCGAAGTGGCTCATCCGATGGTCGGCGGCGCTCAGCGCCAGCAACACTAGGATCTGTTGCGCCTGGCTGCCGATGTGCCGCGACAGCTCCAGCGCCTGCTCCAGCGAGACGCGCGCCTCCGCGGTCTTACCCAGCCGGTTGGCCAGCACGGCACGCTGGTAGAGCACCTCGGAGACGCCTTCGAAATTGGAAAGGCCGCGGTAGATGGGCTCGGCCTTGGCGAAGGCTTCGGCGGCTTTGGCCTGGTCCATCTGGCGGCCGTAAAGAATCGCGAGGCGCAGCCACGCCGCCGGATTCTGTGATTGGCGCCGCGCCGCTTCCAGATAGGAGCCCACCGCTTCTTTGAGTTTCTCGTTCTTCTCGAAGGCGCGGCCCAGATCCAGATAGGCGTCCGCCTTGCCGGAATCCGCAGTGCGCCCCACAATCTCGCGATACCGAACCACCGCGCCCGCAAAGTCGCCCGTCAGGGTCATCTGGAGCGCCTGCAAATACAACTCCTCCACGCGCGTGAGCCGCAGACGCGAGCCGGGCGGCGCGGCACGCAGCATTTCCTCCTTCGCCTTGTCGGCGAAGTCCAGTTCGAGCCACGCCTCCGCCAGGCGCGCGTGCGCCAGCGTGAATTGCGGGTCGCGGTCCACGGCCTGCTCCAGCGCCTTGCTGGCTTTGTAATACGTTCCGTCGCGCAGCGCCGTGAGGCCTTCCTGATACCAGCGAAGAGCTTCCGGCTGGGCCTGGTACGATCCGTCCGGCCACAGCCAGAATCCCGCCAGGATCACCGCAGCCACCAGCGCCATCACCACGATGGTGGTCGCGCGCGAACGGCGCAGCGGCCCGGCGAGTGTCCGCAGACTTCGGAGTGCCGAGCTCACGTGCCCCTGGTGGATACTCGCAGGGACCGTCGCCAGCAGTTCCGTCTCCTCCGTGTCGCGTTGTGTGAGAGCTACTCGCTCCGCTCGCAGATCGGCGATCATTTCGCCGGCCGATTGATAACGCACTTCCGGAGCCTTCGCCAGCGCCTTCAACGCCACGCGGTCCAATGACGCCGGAACCTGCGGGTTGAGCTGCGAAGGCGGCGCCGGCTCCACATGCAACACCGCCGCCAGAATGTCCACCGAATTCGCTCCCGAAAAAGGCTGCCGCCCGGTCAGACACTCGTAGAATACGCTCCCCAGGGAAAACAGATCGCTACGGGGGGCCAGCGGCGCTTCTCTGGCCTGCTCCGGCGACATGTACGAAGGAGTACCAAGCACCGTGCCCGCGGCGGTTTCCGACGTCTCCAACTGCGTCTGGCTGGTGTCCAGTCGGGCGGCATCCCCGAACTGTTTGGCCAGCCCGAAATCCAGCACCTTCACCTGGCCGCGCTCGTTCACGACGATGTTGGCCGGCTTGATATCGCGGTGCACGATCCCGTACCGGTGCGCCTCCGCCAGCGCTTCGGCCACTTCTTCGACGATCCGCAGCGTCTGCGGCACCGAAATCCCGCCGCGGTGAAGCAGCCGCGAAAGATCCTCACCGGTGACCAGTTCCATCACGATGAACGGTTGTCCGGCGGTGGTTTCGCCGTAGTCGTAAATGCGGGCGATGTGCGGATGATTCAGCGCGGAAGCCGCGCGCGCCTCACGCAGGAAGCGGGCGCGATATTGCTCGTCCTCCGGCGCCGCCGTGGAGAATTTGATGGCCACCTGGCGGGCCAGGTGGGTATCTTCCGCCAGATACACCACTCCCATGCCGCCACGGCCGAGCTTGCTGAGTATGCGGTAATGGGAAACGGTCTCGCCGACCATGCGGATTTCTCATTTTCCGCTAACCATCGCGGCAACACAAGGCCGGGCGTGGCGGGCCTCTCGCATTTACAATGGTCCTATGAAAACTTTCGCCGTCGTGCTTGCCGCGGCCGTCGCACTCACGGCCGGGTCCACTGCCAACACCAATGGGAACACCTACGGGGAACCGCGCGCGCCGGTGCTGATCGAAATCTTCAGCGATTTCCAGTGCCCCGCCTGCAAGACGCTTCACGACGATACGTTTCAGCTCATCATGCGCGATTACGTCGTGCCGGGAAAAGTCTACGTCATCTACCGCTATTTTCCGCTGCCGATGCACCCCTTCGGGCGTCCCTGCGCCGAGTTCGCCTGTGCCGCCTCGCGGATTGGCCGCTATCAAAAGGTGGCTGATATCCTCTTCGCCCAGCAGACGAGTATTTCCATGTCCGGCAAAGTGGAAGACGTGGTCAACAGAGTCCTTACGCCTACCGAAGCAAAAAGGGTGAAGTTGCTTCGGCTTGATCCCGGCGTGCAGCGCGAAATCCAGACCGATCTCGACGAGGGTAGATTGGTCCCGGTGACCGGCACTCCCACCCTCTGGATTACCCACGGCGGGAAAAGCCAGGCGGTTTCCTTTCCCATCAACTATGCGCTGCTGAAGTCCTATCTGGATGCCCTTCTGGCAAAGAAGTAAGTGCATATACAATAGGAATATGAAGCTCTGCACGATTGCGCTGGTTGCGTTGCTGCCCTGCCTGGCGGCCACTCCGGATGTAGACAAAGGCAAAGCCCTAGGCTCGCCCACAGCGCCCCTTCGGATGGAGATCTTCAGCGATTTTACGTGCCCGCACTGCCGCGTCCTGCATGAAGAGACCCTCCCGCTGTTGATGAAGGATTACGTAGTTTCGGGCAAACTGTACATCGTCGACCGCGCTTTTCCCCTGAACAGTGCCGGACACCAGTATTCGCGCGAGGCTTTCGGCTATGCCGTAGCGGCGGCCCGCATCGGCAGGTATTCGGAGGTCGCCGACGCGCTCTATGCCCATCAGCAAACCTGGGCGGTGGTCGGCAACGTATGGGATTGCGTCTCCGCCGTCATCAAGAATCCCGCCGAACAGAAAAAGCTCAAGGATCTGTCCAAGGATCCGGGCGTGCTGGCGGAGATCGAAGCCGAGTTTCAGGAAGGCGTGCAGGCCGGAGTCAACCAGACACCCGCCATGATTGTGACCGCCGGCGGCAAGCGCTATCCGGTGCCACCCGGGGCCAGCTACGAACTCTTGAGGTCCTTGCTGAATGAACTTTTACGGAAATAGAGTGCTCCGCGGAGTCTTGCTCGGGATCCGCATCGTGCTCGGCGCCGTCTTCGTATACGGCGGCTACGTGAAACTTCGTGCGCCCTGGGCGCTCTTCGGGATGGCCATCGACTCGTACCACCTGGTGCCGCTGCGCTACATTGAGCCCCTGGCGCGCACCATTCCGTGGTTCGAAGTGGCGCTCGGCCTGTTGCTGATCTTCGGCTGGCTGCTGCGTCTCTCCGCAACCGCGGTCTCGCTGACCCTGGCGATTTTCTTCGCCGCCATGCTGCATGCCTTCCTCAACCACCAGGAAATCAATTGCGGCTGCTTCGGCCCGGGCGAACCGATTTCCAAGTGGACGCTGTTGCGCGATGGTTCGATGCTGGCCGGCTCGCTGTTCCTGACCTGGGTGGCCCTCCGCAGCCCGCGCCGGATGGCGTAATGGCCGATTCGGAAATCTCCGCCCGCGAACTCGCCTATCACGAAAAACTCTATTCCGGCTTCGCCCAAGCGCATTTTGCGCGGCCCGCGGTACGCGCTCTGCGGCGCCACATGGTGGCCCGCATCCGCTCGCTCACCGGCGTTGATTCCCGCTCGCGCGTGCTAAGCCTCGGCTGCGGCATCGGCGACACCGAACTACTGTTAGCGCCCCATGTCGGAGAGATGGTGGGGGTCGATCTATCGCCCGCGGCCATCCGCCAGGCCAGCGCCGACGCCGCGCGCGCCGGAATTTCCAACGCCCACTTCGAATTGGGCAGCGACGCTCCCGGCCGCTATGACGCCATCATCGCCATCTTTTTTTTGCACCATCTGCCGGATGCCGCGCTGGCCGCACTGCCCGAACGCCTTCACCAGCGCCTGGCGCCCGGCGGCGTCTTCTACTCGCTCGACCCTAGCCGCCGCCGCCTCTCAGGAACNNTGCGCGCCCTGGATAACTGGCTGCTGCGCCTGGCGCCCCTGCGCACCCGCGGCAGCAACTTCGAAATTATCGCCCGCGCCCGCCCGTAATCTCTTCCACAGTGGCGAGGCGCCCGCCGCCGGCGACAATCTCCTCGATGGCGCGCCGCGCGCCTTCCGGCGTCAGCCCTTCGATGGCGTCGGTGGCCACCTCGACCCTCTGGCCGCGCTGCAGCAAGCCGCGCGCCGCAAAAAGAACGCAGATCTCCGTCACGACCCCGTAGAGCACGTAGCGGTCGGCCTTCAAGCGATCCAGCACGCGCGTGAGATTGGGCGCCAGGAAAACATCCACCGTCTGCTTCTCCACGATGATCTGCTGCGCACCAGTGGGACAGGCCTCCTGGCCTGTCAGCCCGGCCGGGAGGCCGGTCCCACTTGGAACAACCACGCGCCGCTCCAGCAGGGTGGACTCGGCCTTGTGCTGGCCGGCGGACCCGGCGACGCAGTGGTGCGGCCACTGGGCGAACTCGGGGTCGTTCTCCGTATGCGCGTCAGTGGTCGATACGACCGTCATGCCCTGCGCCGCAGCGTACCGGTTCAGCCGCGCGATGGCGGGGAGAATCCGTTCGGATCCCGGCACATATAGCGCGCCCGAAGGAAACAGAAAATCGAGTTGCGAATCGACGTCGACGAATACGGTTGTCATCCCAGCAGATTGTGGCGGGTGCGCTCGATCAACTCGCGCAGTTCGCGGCTGAAAATCACCGGCCACGGCTCCCCTGTTTCCAATTGTCGCAAACCTGGCGGCAGCTTCGACAGGCATTCCGCAGCACGCTGCCGCGCCTGGCCGAGGGTGGGAAGCGGTTCCACCAACCGCCCCCCCAGGATCACCGGCCGCAAAAGCG
>PLZX01000097.1 GCA_003152325.1 Bryobacterales bacterium
TAGCAAAAATGAGGGCCGGAGTGTAGGCCAAGTAGACCCGAAAGAGCCGTTTCGATACCAGATGGCTGCCCCAACAGGCCAGAATAGTCAGCTCCGTGTGCCCGCTCGGGAAGCAATCGAACGCGATCGATTCCAGGCGGTTAAGCCCACCCTGCATGGCGGCAAATAACCATAATCCTTGGAGCGGCGCGTGCTGCAGCGGCGCCAGAAGAAACCGCGGTCCCTGCGCTGGTACCAGCAGGTACCCGATATAGGACGTAAGGAAGCCCAACGCGATTAAAAAAGCGTAATATTGGAAGTTTTCGTAATTCCTTCGCCTCCAGATCGCATACGCCAGCAGCAGCACGGCCGGCAAGAACAGGGTGTAGGCAATTTGCAGGAATTCCGTCAGCGCCGGCGTCTGGATGCGCTCCAGCCAGACGCACGGATTGGCATGCCAGAAGCGGTAATCCAGATCGGCCAGCGCCTGGTCCCCATTCCAGCTACGGACGGCCGGGACCAGCCGCGCCATCTCCTTATAGCAAGCCCCAACGTAAGGCAGGGGATACCAGTTGCGGAAGAGCCAACTGGTGGGATTGGGACGCTTGACTTCAAAAATCAGCAGCGCCACGGCGGCCACATGCACGGCGGCGAACTGCGGCGCTTCCGGAAGACGGTTCCACCACCCGAGGATCAGCACTAAGGTGAAAGCCTGGTAGCCCAGGATCACCTTATCGACGGGCCAGAAGCGCGTGTCTCCAGGCGGGCCGGCAGTCCGCTTTACCATTTCAGCCAACCCGATTCCTTGTACCAGGCGAGAGTCTCCGTCAGGCCCGCCTGCAAGGTGGTCTTCGCCTCAAAGCCGAGCTCCGCGGCCGCGCGGCCCACTTCGCAGGTCCAGGACGGGCAGCGCGCCTCCCGAATCTTATCACGCGACACGATGCCGGGCGTACCGGTCAGCCGGGACCACGCTTCCCCGCAGGCGCCCACGGCGTAGGCTGCCCCGTAAGGGATGCGCACGACGCGCGGCGGTTTGCGTCCCATGATGCCGGCCGCCGCCTGGCCAAACTCGCGCCACGAAACCGGTTGGCGCGCGGCCAGGAAGTAGGTTCGGCCGGCAGCCCGCGGGTCGCGCGACGCCAGCGCCAAAGCATCGGCCAAATCCTTGACGTAAATGGCGCTGAACCATTGGCTCCCTCCGGCGATCTCCAGGGACAAGCCCTTGGCGGCGGATTTCAGAACCTGGAAGACATCCGTATCGCGCGGGCCGTAGACCACGGCGGGCCGCACAATCACCGCCTCCGGCAGCAGCGCGCGCACCCTCCGCTCGGCTTCGAGCTTCGACCGGCCGTAATGGGAGACCGGCCGCGGTTCGGCATCCTCTTCGACCATCGCGCCCGGACCCACGGCCGCCAGCGAACTCACATGCACGAAGCGAAGCGCCCGGCCAGCCGCGGCCTTGGCCAGTGTTTCGGTGGCGCGTGCGTTGCCGGTTTCGTAATCGGCGGCCCGCAACGCCTTGGTCACGCCCGCCAGGTGGATGACCGTATCGACCCCGTCCAAAGCTTCATCCAGGCCCTGGCCCGTGGACAGATCGCCGAAAACCGGCTGCATTCCCGGCGGCAGCGGGCGCGCCAGCGTCTTGCGGCGCACCAGACAGCGCGCCGTCTCTCCGGACGCCGCGAGCTTCTCCAGCAGGCGCCCGCCGACGAAGCCGGTACCACCCGTGATCAGTAGCATCACCGCGGGGTGGTGCGGAACGCGACTTCGCCGAAGTAGCTCTCCGCCGTGGTCCCGGTGTGCTGGGAGTTGATCTGGAGGCGCAACCCTTTAACGTGGGGCGCCGGCCGGCCGTAGGCGTGCTCGTAATCGGCGGCCAGATTGCGATTTTCCGCGATCCACTGGTTCAGGCCGGCCTCGCCCGATTCGCAGACCACCGCGAAGACGTGAACCAGCGGGATGAACCCGGCGCTTTCCGCGGCTCCTTTGGGCGCGGTGCTATCCCAGATGTACGAGACCACTCTTCGATCGGCGAAAGCCACCATGACCTGGGCCGCCTGATCGTCCGTCAGAGAATGGCGGAAATCGCCGCCGCGCGGCAACTCCGTGACCTTCCAACGCCAGCCCAGGTACGGCATCTGGGCCGGGTCCACATCCACGCTATGTTCCAGCGCGAAGGACGATTTCTCGCTCTTCAAGTGCAGGCACGGGCCCGCCGGGTCCGCGCAGACGGAAACTTCCGGCTTGCCGTGGTTCACTTTGATCTGCCAATCCGAAGGCATTCTGCCGGCGGGCCAGTTCGCCGTATCCAGGGCTATCAGGGTCACCTGGGAACTCGATGCGCCAAGGCCGAGTATAAGGGCAGTGCAAACCAACAGGATCTTCAAGAATCCTCTCAAAGGCGGGCGCGCCGTATTCATTTTCAATATCGCACGTTGCGCTCCCGTGGGGCCAGCCCTTACGGGCTATTTACGCTTCCAGCAGCCGCGAAATCTCGTCGTACAACCGCCGCGTCAGCTCGTTGCGATCGCCCCGCGCCAGGCCGCTCACCGGGATCGGATCGCCCACCCGGAGGCTAACCTGGCCGGCGCGGATATGGATGGAACCCATGGGCAGCAGCCGGCGCATGCCCACCAGCACGATGGGGACCACCGGAACGCCGGCTTTTATGGCAATGTAGGCGGCGCCTTCCTTGAACTCGCGCAACCCTTCCACCGAACGCCCGCCCTCCGGAAACAGCAGCACGGAGACGCCGCGTTCGGCGATCATGCGCGCGCCCTCGCTCATGCTCCGGAGCGACGCGCGCGCGCTCGAGCGATCCACCTCCAAGTGTCCCGCGCGCCGCAGATGCGTGCCCAGAAACGGAATGCGGAAAAGCCCCTTCTTGGCGAAGAAACGGAACTGGTACGGTAGCCGCGCCATGATCGCGGGGATGTCCATGAAGCTGGCGTGGTTGCCCACGAACACGTACGTACCCTTGGGGTCGAGCTTCTCCAGCCCTTCGGCGCGCACGCGGATGAAGCTCACCGCCAGCAGCGACTTCGCCCAGAGCCGCGCGATGGAGTGCTGCCGGTTGCCCGTGCGGTCGAAGAAAGAAGCGCACAGCGAAAGAGTGCCCATCGCCACGGTCGAGAGCACGATCAGGGGAGTGGAGAACAGCAGGGACCGGAGCAGACTCATCGCTTCGCCCCAATCATAGCAGGGGGGCCGCTTTTAGTGCGATAAAGGAAGATCATGAGCAAATCGCTAGTCATTCGCAAGGACGGCGCCCTCGATCTGTTGTCGCTGGGCGCACTGGTTCACCGCCTGGATACCGGCGTGATTCCATTTCGCAAGGCCACCGAGTGCCGGATTCACGTCAGCGGCGGGGAGTTCAACGTGGCCGCCAATCTGGCCGATTGCTTCCGCCTCCGCACCGGCATCGCCTCCGCCATGGTCGATTACCCCATCGGCGACCTGATCGCCGAACGCGTCCGCGCCATGGGCGTCCAGCCCTTCTATAAACATTTCGTCCACGATGGCGTCACCGGCCCCAACATGGCCGCCGTCTATAGCGATCGCGGTCACGGCATGCGCGCCCCCGTGGTCTTCTACAATCGTTCCAACGAAGCCGCCGCCCGCCTCAAACCCGGCGATTTCGATTGGAAGAAGATCTTCTCCGGCGGCGTCCGCTGGTTCCACTCCGGCGGCATCTTCGCCGCCCTCTCGGAAACCACCGCCGAGGTCGTCATCGAAGCCATGCAGGCCGCTAAAGCCGCCGGCGCCGTGGTGTCCTTTGACCTCAATTACCGCGAGAAACTCTGGAGCATCTCCGGCGGCGCCGCCCGCGCCGTCCAGGTTCTCGACCGCATCGTCAAAAACGTCGACGTACTGGTCGGCAATGAAGAAGACCTGCAGAAGGGCCTCGGCATCGCCGGCCCCGAAGTCGCCGCCAAATCCAAGCTCGATTCCTCCGCCTTCTTCGGGATGATCGATCGCGCCGTCGCCAAACATCCGCAAATCAAGGTCGTCGCCACGACCCTGCGAGAAGTCCACTCCACCAACCGCCACAGTTGGAGCGCCGTCGCCTGGATCGGCGGCAAGACCTACACCGCGCCCGTCACTGATCTCGACGTTTTCGATCGCGTCGGCGGCGGCGATGGCTTCGCCTCCGGTTTCTTCTACGGTCTGCTCGCCGGCGAATCCCCTGAGGAAGCCGTCAAACTCGGCTGGGCTCACGGGGCCCTGCTCACCACCTTCCCCGGCGACACCACTATGGCAACCCTCGAACAGGTCCGCGCCTTTGCCAAAGGCGGCGGCGCGCGCATCCAACGGTAGAAAGCCCATTCTCATGCCAGCGAAAAATTTCTTCGATCTCACCGGCCGCGTCGTGGCCGTCATCGGCGGCACGTCCGGTATCGGGCGGGAGCTCGCCATCGGCCTCGCCGCGGCCGGCGCCAATGTCATTCCCACCGGCCGCCGCCGGCCCAATGTGGAGGAGGTGTGCGACGCCGTCGAACAGGCCGGCGCAAAGACCCTCCGCCTCGCCTGCGATGTTGGCTCCCGTGAATCCATCGACGCCTTCCGCGACGCTGTCCTCGCCAAATTCGGCCAGGTGGATGTCCTGCTCAATGCCGCGGGCCAGATCTTCCGCAAGCCCACCAACGAAATTACCGAGCCCGAGTGGAACCGTCTCTTCGACGTCAACCTCACCGGCATGCTGCGCACCTGCCAGTCCTTCTATCCGGCGCTCGCCGCGCATCGCCGCGGCCGCATCATTAATATTGCGTCGCTCAACTCATTCGTCTCCCTGGTTCAGGTCACCGCCTACGCCGCGTCGAAATCCGCCGTCCTCGCGCTCACCCGCAGCCTGGCCGTCGAGTGGGCCCGCGATGGCGTTAACGTCAACGCCATCGCCCCCGGCGTCTTCCGCACCGACATCAACGCCGCGCTCCTCGACGGCACCGACCGCGGCCGCGAGCTCAAGCTCCGCACCCCCATGGCCCGTTTCGGCCGCACCGACGAATTGATCGGCGCTGCCATCCTGCTGGCCTCCGATTGCGCCAGCTTCATCACCGGCCAGTGCATCACCGTCGATGGCGGCTTCCTCGCCTCCGGCGTCAACCAGTAGGACGGGCCTCCTGGCCTGTCGCGGCCGCGAAGCGGCCGCCATACCGCCATCAGCTGCACGTTCCGGCGCCTTCCGCCTTCGCCGCTGTGCGAGACTATGTTACGGAGGCGTCATGGAATTCCGCCAGCTTCAGCTTTTCCTCGCCGTCATGGAATTCTCCAGCGTCACTCGTGCCGCCGAGAAGATGTTCCTCTCGCCCGGCGCCGTCAGCCTCCAACTGCACAACCTCGCCGCCGACCTTCGCACCGAGCTGTTCGTCCGTTCCGGTAAACGCCTCGTCCCCACCCCTGCCGCCTTGCGCCTCGCCGAACACGCTCGCGCCGTGCTCGCTCAGATCCGCCGCATCGAGCAGGAATTTGCCAACGACCCCCTCACCGACCACCGTCCCTTTCACCTCGCCACCGGCGCCACCACCCTCATCCACCGCCTCGGCCCTCCGCTCCGCCTGCTCCGCAAGAAATTCCCTCAGACCCCCATCGAAATCACCGTCTCCCCCACCGAGGAAATGGTCGACGGTCTCCTCGACCGCCGCTTCGATCTCGCCCTCATCTCGCTGCCCTTCGCCCAAGGCAACCTCGACCTGGTCCCCCTCTTCGAGGAAGAGCTGCTCGTGCTCAAACCTTCGCCTCAGCGCGTCAGCGGTTGGCACGTCGGGGTCATTCAGCCCGCCGAACTGGCGTCAGCCTCCTACATCTTCTATCCCAAGCGCAGCAACATGCGGACCATCATTGAGAACTTTCTCCATGACATCGGTATTACCCCGCGCGTGATTATGGAGGCTGACGACACGGAGGCTATTAAGAAATTAGTGGAGACTGGATTCGGCTACTCCATCCTGCCGGAAAGCGCCCTGCGGGGCCGCCCCCGCTTCTTCCAGACCTTCCGTGTGGAGGATCGCAAGCTCGTGCGCACGCAAGCCTTGGCCATGGCCCGTTCCGAGCACCGCCGTGCCCTCACCGAATCCATCGCCCGGTTCCTGCAGACCGCCTTGAGTACCCGCTAGCTCTCCGACCCGGCCCCTTACCGCGCCGGCGCCCCCATCGGCTGGCCGTTCCGCTTCACGTCTTCGATCTTCAGCCCGTCCACGTGCTCGATCACGTTCTCTTCAGCCGCATTGTCGAAGCTGCAATGCGCCAGCCGGATCCCCGTGATCGGAGCGTTGTCGTATCCCCGGAAATTCACCGCGCGCTTGCTCTTCTGCGACGTGATGTGTTCCAGCGTCACGTTGCGCACCACCGGTTTGAACGGCCCGCCGCGGCCTTCCCGGTCGTCGCCTTCCGCGTAGAAGTACGTCACTTCGAGCACGCTGTCGGAAACTTGCCCCACCGTGGTGTTCGTGAAGTAGACGTTTTCCGTCACTCCTCCGCGGAACGTGTTTGTCTTGATCCGCATCGCGTAGTTCAAATGCGGGCTGTCCATCCGGCAGTTGTCCACAAAAATGTTGCGGATCCCGCCCGAGCCTTCGCTCCCCAGCGACACTCCGCCGTGCCCGTCCTTCATCGTGCAGTCGCGCACCACGATGTTCTCCGCCGGCGCGTTGACCCGCCTCCCGTCGCGGTTGCGCCCGCTCTTGATGGCGATGCAGTCGTCTCCCGTGTCGAATACGCACTGCTCCACCAGCACGTCCGCTGAACTCTCCGGATCGCAACCGTCGTTGTTCGGACCGTGGCTATTGATTTTCACGCCGCGTACCGTCACGTTCTTGCACAGCACCGGGTTCAGTTCCCACATCGGAGAATTGCGAATGCTCACGCCTTCGATCAGAATGTTGGTCGATCGATACGGCTGGACGAAATTCGGCCGCAGCAACTTTCCTTCGCCGAAGATCCGTTCCGCTACCGGCACGTCTTTCTCGCCCATCGCCACCAGCGCCCGGCTGGAATCCCGCCCCTTCCAGTCCCACCAGTGCGTTTTATCGGCCTGCCCGTCCAGCATGCCCAGGCCCGTCACCGCGATATCGGTCTGCTCCCAGGCATAAATAAACGGCGAGTAATTCATGCACTCGGTCCCTTCGAACCGCGTGTACACAATCGGATACTGTTTGGGATCCTGGCTGAAGAACAGTGTCGCGCCTTCCTTCACGTGCAGATTCACGTGGCTTTTCAGGTGGATCGCTCCCGTCGAAAACTCGCCCGCCGGCACCACCACCCGTCCGCCGCCGGCTGCCGCGCAGGCTTCGATGGCCTTGCGGATCGCCTGCGTGGAATCGTTCGAGCTGCCTTGCTTCGCGCCGTACTTCGCGATATCGAAGACCCGGTTGGCGAACTTCGGGGCCTTGATGCGCGCCAGCACTGCCGCCATTTCCCTGGCCGGGTCTTTGGCAGCTTGGTACGCTCCCAATCGGCGGGCTACCGCCACAGCCGCGGCGGCGCCCAAAAACCCGCGCCGCGTCATTGCTTCTTCATTCCCGTGAACTTCTCGAAGTTTCCGCGGAACAGCCGCGCCACGTCCCGCTGGATGTCCGCCCGCGTCACTGCGCGCCCGTCTTCGGCCAGCAGCCGGTAGGCGTTCGCCAGAATCGGCCCCACGGTCCGCCGCGTGTTGCGCCACTTGTAGATCACCTGTTCCAGAATCCGCGCGTCGGAATGCTGCGGAATAAAGCTCGTCCCCAGCATTTCCAGCCGCTCCCGCGTCATCTCTTCCACAATCGACGGGTTGTTGAGGAACCACCAGCAGCCGAACGGCATCAGGTTCGCGAACTTCCGCGCGTAAACGCACAGCTCATGCTGGTTCTCGCGGCTCAGCACGCTGATCAGGAACCGGTTCTCCGGATACTCCCGCGCCAGGTACTCCACCGCCCGCAGATCCGCCTTGCCCACCGCATCGCCCGCCAGTTTCAGCGCCGGGTTTACCAGGTACCGCACGCCGATCATCAGCGAGAGCGGAATTCCGAACTCCCGGCACGCCGGCAACACCGCTTCCGCCAGCATCCGGCCGCGCAACGAATCTTCCGGGAACTGGAACATGTCCGGCAGCGAGACTGCCATATAGACCGGCTTCATTCGCGCATGCCAGTCCGCCAGGAACCGCCGCACCTCGGCCGTCGATTTGCCGGTCGCCTGCGCGTCCACCTGGTAGCCTTGTCCCGCCAGAATCTGCCAGTGGTCCGCCCATTTGTTCAGGATGCGGTCCAGGCGCAGCACCGGATGAAACAGCGGGTCCGGCTCCGCTCCCTTCAGCCACTCGGGCGCTTCCGCCGGATCCAGCGGATCGTTGGTCATCACCGCTTCGCTCATGCCCGCCAGCTTGAAGACATTGCGGATGTGCGCCGGCAGTTTCTGCGCCGCGAAGAATGCGCGCGCCTCCCGCAGATCTTCGCTCTCCGTCGGCAGCCCGAACGCCTGCAGCACCGCGATCACGCCGCGCGTCGCTTCCGAGACCGGCGCGTTCTCCACGAACAGCGCTTTCCAGATGGCGTCCGCCTTTTCCCGCTGCGAAAGCTGCCAGTAGGCGGCCGGCTGAATCGTCGAGGAACGGAAAAGTTCCGCTTCCAAATAATGATAGGTCACCAGGTTGTCGATGCCCCACAGGCCCACTGGGCCCAGCGAGGGCATGTACAGGTGTGTATGGATGTCTATGAATTGCGCCGCCCGGAGTTCGTGTTCTACTGCCGCGCCAATCTGGCTGGCAGCCAGTGCGCGCGACCCGGCGGCCTGGTCAACTGTTGCCGTTTGCATTTGTTCCTAGAATCCTTATACAGACTATCTTATGTCAAACTGGATTCGCTAAAGGATGGTTTGAGGCAGACTCAATGATGCAAACCGTCAACCTTTAGTTTTTCTAAACCTTTCCTTTAAGAAATCGAGCTTGACCCGCGAGGTGCACCCCCTTATAGTGGGGTCACAAGTTAGTAATTGCGAGGTTAGGACCCTGTTGTGCCGAAGTTTCTGGAGAAGTACTCGATTGGTGTTGGTGATCGTTTTGCGCACCAGGCCAGGCCTCAATTGGCTGCCTGCGTGCACGCTGCCCAATTGGGCGTTACGATCGTCCCTGTTTGGAATAAGTCGAATCGTGAGCATAAGATAGTCGGCTCGGAGCCTTCTGGCGCCCGCGCCGCTGCCGATGCCGCCGTCCGCGCTCTCCAGTGGCCTTATTCCTACTACCTCGACGCCGACCATATTAATAACGAAACCGTCGGCCGCTTTCTCGATCCCTGCGACTTCTTCACTCTCGATGTCGCCGACTTCATCGGCCGCCCCGCCGACCGTGCCTCCGTCGACGAATTCCTTCGCCGCCATCCCGAATTCTCGGCCCAGGCCCGCTGCGCCGCCGCCAAGTACCTCTTTGCCGTCCAGGAAGCCGGTCGCATCTATCGCAACATCGCGGGCCGCAAAGACCCCGCCACTTTCGTCACCGAAGTCTCCATGGACGAAACCGATTCTCCCCAGACTCCCGAAGAGCTTCTCCTCATCCTCGCGGCCATCGCCGATGAAGCCATCCCCATCCAGACCATCGCTCCCAAGTTCACCGGCCGTTTTAACAAGGGTGTCGATTACGTCGGCGACGTCCCCCAGTTCGAAAAGGAATTCTCCGCCGACCTGGATGTCATCGCCCACGCTGTTCAGGCCTACCACCTTCCGTCCAATCTCAAGCTCAGCGTTCATTCCGGCTCCGACAAGTTCTCCATCTACGAACCCATGCGCCGCGCCATCCGCCGCACGGGCGCCGGCATCCATTTGAAGACCGCCGGCACTACCTGGCTCGAAGAGCTGATCGGTCTCGCCGAAGCCGGCCCCGAGTCGCTCGCGCTGGCCAAGGAGATTTACGCCGAAGCCTTCGCCCACCGCGAAGATCTCTGCGCTCCCTACGCCGCCGTCATCGATATCGATCCCGCCCGCCTGCCCGCTCCGCAGGAAGTGGCCCGCTGGACCGCCGAACAGTATGCCGGCGCCCTCCGTCACGACCAGCGCAATCCCCTTTTCAATAAGCACGTACGGCAGTTGCTGCACGTCGGCTACAAGGTCGCCGCCCACATGGGGGACCGTTATACCAAAATGCTCGATGCCTGCGAAGAATCCATCTCCCGGAACGTGACCGAAAACCTCTTCGCCCGCCACATCGAGCCCCTATTTCTGCGAGCATGATCCGCACCACCATTGCCGGCCTCCTGGTCTTAACGGCCGCCGTGCTTTATGCGCAGGACACCCGCACGGTTACCGAACCCGTCATTCCCCCCTCCTGCACCGCGCTCACCGCTCAGCTTCCGGTCAAACTCTCCACCGCGGCCGAAACTCACCCCGACACCGCCCGCATCCAGGAAGCTCTCGACCATTGCCCAGCCGGCCAAGCCGTCGAGCTGAAAGCCGATGCTGCCTCCGCCGCGTTTCTCTCCGGCCCTCTCCAGTTGCGCGCCGGTGTTACTCTCCTCATCGACGCCCACACCATCCTCTACGGATCCCGCAATCCCCGCGATTACGATGTCACGCCCGGCTCCTGCGGCATCGTCAATAAAGCCGGCCACGGCTGTAAACCTTTGATCTCTGGCGACCACATCTCCGGCGCGGCCGTGATGGGCGATGGCACGATCGACGGCCGCGGCAGCGACTCGCTCACCGGCCAGAAGGTTTCCTGGTGGGACCTCGCGCAGGAAGCCAAAGTCAAGAACCAAAACCAAAACTGCCCCCGCATCCTGGTCCTGTCCCACGCCGATAACTTCACCCTCTACCGCATCACCCTGAAGGATTCCCCCAACTTCCACGTCTCCTACAGCGGTGGCAACGGTTTCACTGCCTGGGGCGTGGTCATCGACACCCCCAAGACCGCCCGCAATACCGACGGCATCGACCCCGGGAATTCCACCAACGTCACCATCACTCACTGCTTCATTCACACCGGTGACGACCAGGTGGCCATCAAGGCCGGCGCCCCTGGGCCCACCACCCACATGACCGTCTCGCATAACCATTTCTATACAGGCCACGGCATGTCCATCGGCAGCGAGACTACCGGCGGCGTGCGCAACGAGACGGTGCGCAACTGCACTTTTGAAAACACCGAGAACGGCATGCGCATCAAGTCCCAGCGTGGCAAGG
>PLZX01000092.1 GCA_003152325.1 Bryobacterales bacterium
GCGCCGATGGGGAATCGATAGCGGCTGTTGGTGTTGCCGATCTCCAGAATGGGTCCGGGAACCGATTCACCTTCGGCGGCGAGCAGCTTCAGCTTGCCGCCGGCGGCCTCCACCACCGAGAGCAGCGTCACCGGCCCGTGCTTCACGGACATCTCGACGGAAAGGCCGCGTCCCACCTTGCCGTGGAAGACGGAAAGCGGGCGGACTTTGGTTTTTCCTTGCGCGATGGCGACATGCCCGGGCCCGTCGTGGCCCATGAGCACCAGGTCATCGCGGAAATCCATGGCGTAGAATTCGGTGAATGAGCCGCCCGCACCGAAGGCGTCCATAATCTTCATGGCCTGCACGTTTTTGATTTCCAGTTCGCCGGCGACGGGGATGCCGCGGGCGGTGAGCAGGCTGTTGCCGAGGATGATGGAACTGATGGCATCCTGGTTGGCGCGATTGCCGGTTCCACGGTAGAAGTAAGCGAGCGCGGTGAGGCCGTGGCCTTCCACCAGGCGATCCAGCGCCACGGAAGTCCGTGCGGCTTGCGCCAAGTCCTCAGGCGGGCAGTCCGGCTGGAGGTCGAACGTCGCGGCGAATTCGGCGAGCCGCCGCTCCACTTCGGAATCGCTGGCTGCGGCGCGCAAAGCCGCCAGTTCTTCGACTTCGATCATCTCGATGTGGCCGCCGAAAGTAGCGCATTGGAGCGTGAGGTCGGTATAGATGTCGAGCATGCCGCCGTAATAATGGCCCATGACGCCGAGGCGGCCGTGCTCCATTACGGTCGAGACGCGAGCGGCCGCGACCCAGCCGGCGATCTCGTTCCAGGCGGCGGGGTCGTCTTCGAGCATGCCGGTAACCTGGCGGAAGGGGATGCGGCAGCGCTGAAAGACGTTGGCGATTTCCGGGACGGAACAGGCCTGGCACCAGGCCAGAAACTCGCCGGTCATGCGGGTGCGATCGCCCATGCTATTGAAGGCGGCGTAATCGATGGCGGCGGCCGGCGCGAGGCTGAGGACAATGACCGGCACGCGCGCTCGGCGCACCACGGGCAGGACGGTGGAAGAGAGCGCGTACGTGGTGACGTAGAGAAAGATGAGATCGACATCGGCCTGGCGGAAGCGGTGGCCGGCCTCGAGGGCTTTTTCGGGAGTGTCGATCAAGCCGAGGTCGACGACCTCAACGTGCATGGCGCCCAGCCGTTCGCCCACCTGGCGCACGTAGCCTTGGAGGCGCTCCTCAAGACCGGGGAACTGCTGCCAATAGGCCTGGAGTCCGATGCCAAACAGGCCGACCCTGGTGGAGTAAGAAGAGGTCTGCAAAGCGGTATTGTATACGCGCGCACCGCGGTTGCATACCGGCAGTTGCGAAGGGTCTGTGACAATGGAGGCTGGCATGTTCCTTTTCGACTGGTTTCGCTCGTTCCTGCCGATGCACAACCCGCTCGGGTTCGGGGCGGGCGACTTCCTGGAACTGGCGCTGGTAGGCCTGCTGATCCTGCTGATGGTGGCGCGCGCCGGGTTGGGCCCGTCGGCGGCGCGGTTCGCGGAAAAGACCGGTTGGGTCATGCTGTTGCTCTTCGTAATGCCGATCGCGCTGCGGCTGGCGCTCCTGCCGAAGTTCCCGGCGCCAGTCGCGGGCGGCGCCGACGACTATGGGTACCTGCTGCTCGCCGATACGCTGCGGCACTTTCGCCTGGCCAATCCGATGCATCCGATGCACCGGTTTTTCGAGACGGTGTTTGCGCTGCAGGAGCCCAAATACAGTTCCATCTATCCGGCCGGCCAGGGACTGGTGCTGGCGCTTGGATGGATGGTGTTCGGCCATCCGTGGGCCGGCGTGCTGCTGGGCGCGGGGGCCTTCTGCGCACTGTGTTATTGGATGCTGCGCGGGTGGACCACGCCGGGCTGGGCGCTGGTGGGCGGGTTGCTGGCGGTATGCGAATTCGGACCGCTCAACGAGTGGATGAATATTTACTGGGGTGGCGCCATGACGGCCGCGGCGGGCTGCCTGGTGTTTGGCGCGCTGCCGCGATTGCAGAAGGATCCGCGGCGGCGGGACGCCGTCCTGCTGGGTGTAGGGCTGGGGATGCATCTGCTCACGCGGCCATACGAATCGATTTTCCTGTGCCTGAGCGTATTGGTCTTCCTGGTGCGCCCCGCGGCGTGGCGCGGGCTGGCGCGGATTGCGCCGGTCGCGATTCTGGCGATGCTGCCGGCCGTGGCGCTGACGCTGCTACAGGCGAAAGCCGTGACCGGAAGCTTCGCCACCATTCCCTACGCGCAGAGCCGCTATCAATACGGCGTGCCTACCACGTTCACGTGGCAGCCGAACCCCGTGCCGCATCGCGAGTTGACCACGCAGCAAAAACTGACTGCCGAAGGCCAGGCGGCGGCGCACGGCGATGAGCCCGAAACGGTGGGCCGATACCTGGAGCGCTGGGGCACCCGGGTGCGCTTCTACCGTTTCTTTTTCGTGGCCCCGCTCTACCTGGCGCTGGCGTTCTTTCTGCCGGCGCTGCGGGAATTCCGATTCGCGTGGGTGGCGGGGACAGTTTTCCTGTTCAGCCTGGGCACCAACGCTTACCCGTACTTTTTTCCGCAGTACATAGCGGGCGTGACTGGCCTGTTCGTCCTGATGGCGGTGACCGGGCTCGAACGGCTGAGCCGGATGAGCCCGGAAGCGGGGCGACTGGTGTTATTGCTGGCGGGCGCGCACTTTCTGTTCTGGTACGGATTGCACGCCTTGGGGGACAAGAACATTTTCCTGGCGATGCGACCGTACGAAACCTGGGACTTCGTGAACTTCGGGGATCCGGAAGGGCGCGCGGGCATCGAACACCGGCTCGCGGAGTTGCCCGGAAAGAAGTTGGTCTTCGTGAGATACGGCGAACTGCACCGGTATCACGAGTGGATTCACAATGCGGCCGATATCGATGGCGCGCCGGTAGTGATGGCACTGGACCTGGGAATGGAAAACGAGCAGTTGCGAACCTACTATCCCAACCGCACAGCGTGGTTGCTGGAGCCCGACGCGATGCCGGTGCGGCTAACGCCGTACCGTGAGGAGAAGCCGATGTTCGAGGATGTGCGGTGAAGCAGGTCCGGATTTACAGCTCGTGCACGTCTTCGAGGTACGTATACCCGTGCAGCCCTTCTTCGTAGAACTTCAGCAAGGCGCCGCTCTCTTCATACGTGAGCCGTCCTTCGCGGAGCGAAGTTTCGACGTCCTTGCGCAGGGTTTGCACCAGGCTATCGGCTGAGAATTGCACGTAGTTCAAGACCTCGCGTACGGTGTCGCCTTTGATCACCGAATCCAGGATCACGTCGCCGGCAGGCCCCAAACGGACATGCACGGCGTTGGTGTCGCCGAACAAGTTGTGCAGGTCGCCCAGGATTTCCTGGTACGCACCCAACAAAAAAGCGCCAAGGTAATAATCGCCCCCGTTGAACGTGTGGAGCAGCAGGGTGCGCTTGACGTCGCGGCGGTCGATGAAGGCGTCCACCTTGCCGTCGGAATCGCAGGTGATGTCGCCGAGCACGGCCGGACGCGTGGGTTCCTCTTCCAGCCGGTGGATGGGCATGATGGGAAAGAGCTGCTTGATGGCCCAGCTATCGGGCATGCTCTGGAAAAGCGAGAAGTTGCAGAAGTAGGTATCGGAGAGCATGGCATCAATGCCCTCCAACTCTTCGGGGAAATAGTCGAGCTGCCGCGCCTGGCTCTGAATCTTGCGCGAGATCGCCCAGTAGAGATTCTCGGCGACGCAGCGCTGTTCGAGCGAAAGATAGCCGAGGCTGAACAGGTTGAGGGCCTGGTCGAGGGCCTGCTGCGCGTCATGATAGCTTTCGAGTAGATTCTTGGCGCTGAGGCCGCGGTACGTCTCCTGCAGGTCGATGAGGGGCTGCTCGGCGTCCGGGGGCGTGTCGGGCGCCACATCGGTATCGCCCATGCCGGCCACTCCGAGGACATTGAAGACCAGGGCGCTGTGGTACGCCGCAATGGCGCGGCCACTCTCCGTGATGATGGTGGGATGCGTCACGCTGACCTCGTCGCAAACGTTCTGGACGTGGTAGATGATGTCGTTGGCGTATTCCTGCAGGGTGTAGTTGACGCTGGATTCGAAATCCGTTTGCGAGCCGTCGTAATCGATGCCGAGGCCGCCGCCGACGTCGAGGAACTGCAGGCCGGCGCCGGCCTGGGCGAGATCGACGTAAACACGCACGGCTTCGTTCACCGCGCCTTTGATCTGGCGGATGTTGGTGATCTGGCTGCCCAGGTGGAAGTGCAGCAGGTTGAGGCAATCGGCCATGCCGGCGTCCTTCAGCTCTTGCAGCGCGCGCATCGCTTCCGTAGCAGACAGACCGAACTTGGAGCGGTAGCCGCCCGACGATTTCCACTTGCCTGAACCGCGGCTGGCCAGCTTCACGCGCAGCCCGATGCGCGGCTTCACGCCCACCCGCTGGCTGTACTTGAGGATCAGCCGCAGCTCGGTGTACTTCTCGACCACCGGGATGATGCTGCGCCCCAGCTTCTGGGCGAGCATGGCCATCTCGATGTACTCGTCGTCCTTGAAGCCGTTGCAGATGATGGGAGTGTCGTTGTCGGCCAGGGCCATCACAGCCATCAACTCGGGCTTGGAGCCGGCCTCCAGCCCGAAATGGAACGGCTTGCCGAATTCCAGAACCTCTTCCACCACCTGCCGCTGCTGGTTGACCTTGATGGGGTAGACGCAGCAGTAGCCGCCCTGGTACTTGTGCTCCGCAATGGCGGTTGCAAATGCGCTGTGCAGTTCGCCAAGGCGGTGCTTCAGAATATCGGCGAAGCGGACCAGGATAGGGAGGCCGATGCCACGCAGCACGAGCGTATCGACCAACTCCTTGAGGTCGATCGAGCGCGCGGGGTCCTTTTCCGGGTGTACGCGGATGTGGCCGTTGTCGCCAACTGAGAAATACCCCTTGCCCCAACTGGTGACATCATAGAGGTCGCTGGCCCGTTGCGTTGACCAGCGTTCCGTCGGCTCCATCACCAGCGAGCCCTTGCGGCCGTTTCTTTCCAATTCTTGTTTCGCTCCTTTAGGTCGGGGTCTAATCCTTTAGTGTCCAACGAAACGGCGAAGGGGGCAACAAGAAATTACGCAAAGTAATTACGGAAAGTGCCGCGGCCAGTGTGAAGGCCATGGTTATAACCCCCGCCGCCATCGCCAACAGGAATCCTGGCGGGAGCAGCGCGTCCGTCTCCAGGGCGCCGTAAGAGCCGGAGAGAAACCGCGCGTACCAGCCGGGGAGGTCGGAGAGATGGGCGGTGCCGGTCGTGAATCCTGCATAAAACGGGATCAGCTTAACGGCATAACTGATCGCGATGACGTAGGTCCACGTCCACACCATGGCGAGCCGCCAGGCACGTCCCGCCCACCCGTTCTGTGACAGCCCGATGAATAGCAGGCACAGACCAGGCGCGAGAAGGACCTGCACGTACCAGGGAGCGGGCGAGATTCCCGCGCCCCGGGTGGACCAGTAGGTCAGCACCGTGGAGTACACCAGCGCGGCGGTGTAGCACAGCGTGCCGGCAAGAACCACACACTCGGCTCCACCCACGCGGCCGCGCACGGCGCGCCATAGATAGACGCACAGGGCGGCGATCAATAACCCGGCCATCACAAGGGTAGTGTTGCGGCTGAGCGCCCACAGCGAGTTGTTTCCGGTCCACAGGCTGGTGCGCGCGGAAACCAGCGCGGCGTCCACCCAGGGAAGGTGCGCGGCCGCCCGGACCAGTTCGCCAAACGGCGTGCCTCCCATGGTCTCTTGCATGCCGGAGAGGTTTTGGTAAAGCACCAGGTTGCGGATGTACCAGGGTGCGGCGATGGCCAGCGCCAGCGCGATGGACAGGGCGCCCTTGAGCCAGGGGAGCTTCCGCCGCCAACAGCACAGCGCAACCACTCCTGCTGCGAATGGAACCGCGGCCAGAAAATATGCTTTGGTGAGCAGACCGGCCGCCAGCACCAGGGCCAGCCGGATGCCGGTGGCCGGCCGCGGCTGGCAATATAGCGCCACGGCTTCGCTCAGAACCAGCGTGAAGAGCGGCACTGCCAGCCAGTCGTTGGCGATGTGGCACACCGTCCCGTAGAACATTTGCGACGAGAACGCCACAAACAGCACCGCGAGCGGGATGGAGTCCGGCAATTCCAGCAGCCCGCACAGCCGCAATGCGGCGGACCACAGCAGCAGAACCGCCGCCAACGCGCCGAGCAGGCGAAGGCGCAGTACGCGCGCCGGGAGCGGCACCGAGGCCCAGAGCGCATCGAACGGCGCCAGCAACACGTATGCCAAGGGCGCTTGATTACTTTCGTAATTGGGGCTCTGCGAATCGCCCGCTGCGTTGGCCGGGTCGATCTGCTCCAACCGCCGCCGCAGTTCGCGACGCTGCTCTGCGGACATCCGAAAATAGTCGCCGAAGACCACCCCCCGTCCCACGTTGCGGGCCGCGGCGTAGCCTGCCGGTACAAGGTCCAGCGACCGCACCACCTCCTGGGAGAGTACAGTCCTTCCCAGCACCGGCAAAGCGCCGCGCCGGCTCAGCTCCTGCATATAGCCGTAGTGGAATGGCTCATCGAAGCCCTCCCACAAGGGGAGCAGGCCGGCGTAGAGAACGGCGTTGAGGGCGCCGTAGAGGAGGAGGGCGATGCGGAACCAGCGGCGGGCGGAGGTGGAAGAGGGCAAGGCTTATTCTAACCGGCAGCCCCGAAGCGAGGTCATGGATCCTGGTCCTCCGGGAACTGCGGGCCCAAGTCCCTGACTGAATTCCGCGATCTGGCTGCACGTCCGCGCACAAGCTTTGCACCCACATTCGCCCCTCCCCTGCACCCATTCGCCCCCTCGCCGCATCCATTAAATGGGTAATCTTGACTAAAAAGTATGGATTAGCTAATGTGGAGTCAGGCCAATAGTTTAGGAGTCCAATCCGGTGAGTGAATCCACCAATACGATCGAGACCTTTGCGAATCAGGAATATAAGTGGGGCTTCGTCACCGATATCGAAGCCGATTCGATTCCCCGCGGGCTGAGCGAAGACGTCGTCCGGCTGATTTCCGCCAAGAAGAACGAGCCGGAGTGGCTGCTCGAATGGCGGCTGAAAGCCTACCGGCACTGGCTCACCATGAAAGAGCCGACCTGGGCAAACGTGCATTACCCCAAAATCGACTACCAGGACATCATTTATTATTCGTCGCCCAAAGCCAAAAAGGACGGGCCCAAGAGCCTGGATGACGTAGATCCGGAGCTGTTGAAGACCTACGCCAAGCTCGGCATTCCGTTGCAGGAACAGGCCATCCTGGCGGGCGTGGCGGTGGACGCGGTCTTCGACAGCGTGTCGGTGGCCACCACTTTCAAAGCCAAGCTGAACGACATGGGGATCATCTTCGGCTCCTTCTCCGACGCCGTTCAGCAGCATCCCGAGCTGGTGCGCAAGTATCTGGGCTCGGTGGTTCCCACTTCCGACAACTTCTTCGCTGCCCTCAATTCGGCGGTTTTCAGCGACGGGTCGTTCTGTTACGTGCCCAAGGGAGTGCGCTGCCCCATGGAGCTCTCCACCTACTTCCGCATCAACGCCAAGGACACCGGGCAGTTCGAGCGCACCCTGATCGTCGCCGATGAAGGCGCCTACGTCAGCTACCTGGAAGGCTGCACCGCCCCGATGCGCGATACCAACCAGTTGCACGCGGCCGTGGTGGAACTGGTGGCGCTGGACAACGCGCAGATCAAGTACTCCACCGTGCAGAACTGGTATCCCGGCGACAAGGAAGGCAAGGGCGGCATCTACAACTTCGTCACCAAGCGCGGCGCCTGTCGCGGCGTCAATTCCAAGATTTCCTGGACCCAGGTGGAAACCGGCTCGGCCATCACCTGGAA
>PLZX01000065.1:0-16875 GCA_003152325.1 Bryobacterales bacterium
CGATCAACTGCTCGGTGGGCGCCGCACGTGCCAGGAACTGCGGCCGCTTCCTGAACCAGAGATACCCCACATTGTGCGCCACCACCAGCGCCATCATCGCCGCCAACCACCGCCGCCGCATCTGCAGCTTCTCCCACCAGTAAGCCATCGCCAGGCCAAACAGCATGGCGAGCCCGGCGCTCGCCACGTATGTCTGCCGGCTCGGGATCTCGGTCGAATACGTCAGAAAGCTGTATGGCGCGAGCGCCAGCCCGATCCATGCCAGCGCCACCAGCGCGCTGCGCCGCAGCCCGCCGTCCCGCGCCGCTAGAATGGCCCCGCCTGCCGCCAACCCCCAAATCCACAGGACGCGGAAGTAGCTGTGCGGCCATGTAATCCAAAAGGGCGCATGCAGCGAAAAACTGCCGTCAGAAAACCGGAAGGAATAGCTGCGCGTCGCAAGGATCGACCCAATCGCCACCGCCGCCAACAGCCCGTACGGCGCCAGCCGCGCCAGATTTCGCCGCCACTCCGGTGCCGGCACGGCCAGCAGAAAAAGCGGCAGCACCGCTACCGCCGATTCCTTCGAGAGCAGCGCCAGCACAAACAGCCCCGCTCCCACCGCCGTGCGCCGTCGCAGGAAGCACAGCAGCGCCCCCATGCCGAACAGAAACAGCCACAGCTCATTCACCGCGGAAAACCACATCACCGCTTCCTGGTGACCCTCCGCCACGGCAAAGAATCCCGCTGCCCAAATCGCCGCCGTGCGCATTCGCGGCCAGGCCACACACACGCCATACAGCAACCAGGTGTTCGCAATGTGCAACAGCAAACTGATGGCATGGTACGCCAGCGGCGCCAGGCCCGCCCACCGCCACAGCAGCCCCATCGTCCAGAAACTGGTGGCGCGCACGCGAAAGATCGGGTCGGCCAGCGGTGTCGCGATTCCGCCGGCGAGCGTCTGCGACAGGTTCGGGTAATCGTCCTCCATCAGCGGGATGCCGAGCGACGGCGCATAAGCCAGCACGGCCGCGAGGCCCAGCAGAAGAAGCGTGATGCCTGTGCGAAGCCTCATGGCATCCTTCAGTGTAAGTCCAGCGCCCGGCCGGGTATCGTGCCGGCAGTGCCGAAATCTGGGCAATGAACCGCCCGCGCCCGCTCCCCGCTCCTCCTATCTCCTTTGCCTGCCCCCATTTTCACACTGGCATCCGCCGTGCTCTCTCGATTCTGTAGCCATGCTCAAGATCACGCTGCACGATCATCCCAACCAATTGCGCTTTCGCCTGGAAGGCAAGCTGGCCGGAGCGTGGGTTTCCGAATTGCGCCAATGCTGGCAGACCGCCATTTCCACCACCCACGGCCGCGTCATCTCGCTCGACCTCGGTGAGGTCGATTTTGTGGATGCCCAAGGCCAAACCCTGCTGGCCGACATGTACCGCCACGGTGTGCACCTCAAGGCCGTCACGCCCCTCATCCGCGCGCTCGTCGCCGAAATCGAACGCTCCGCCCGATATGCTACGGTTGAAGAACCGTCGCGGCGTTCCGATGTCCTCGTCTCCTCAGATCCATCCAAANNTTCCGCCTGCACATCCTCCAGACCGACCGCACTGTCGTCGGCGATCGTGCCTACGAAGTGCCGTTTGACCAGGCCCCCACGGGCAAGGCCCTCGACACCCGCCAGCCTTACTACGCCCCCGATGTCGGCGCGCTGCACCTCTACCCCATCCTCGAAACCATCCTGCGCGCCAACGGCATTGAGTCGTTCTGCACTTTGCCGCTCTTCACTGCCCAGCGCGATCTCGGCGGCCTCAATTTCGGTTCCCTACGCAAGAACGCCTATTCGCCGGAGGACATCGAGTTCATGCAGCAGGTGGCCCGCCAGGTGGCTGTGGCCGTCGATAACGCCCTCAACTACGAATCCGCGCGCGCCTATGAGGAACAGCTCGCGCGCGAACGCGACCGCCTCCGTGCGCTCCTCGAAATCAACAACGCCGTAGTAAGCTGTCTGTCGCCCAAGCCGCTCTTTCAGGCCATTTCCCAATCGCTCCGCCGCACCTTCAATCTGGATTACGCCAGCCTCCTCATCTACGATGCCGAAGCCCGCGCCCTGCGCCTCGAAATGTGCGACTTCCCCACCGGAATGGGCGCCATCCACGAAAACGCCGTCATCCCCATCGAGGATTCCGTCCCCGGTTACGTACTCCGCACCCGCGAAGGCCGCATTTTGAGCCAGGAAGAAGCCGCTGCGATTTCCCAATCCACCGGCGAAATCATGTCGCGCGAAGGACTCCGCTCGGTCTGCTGCGTCCCCATGTTTTCGCGGGGCGAAGCCCTNNCGCGTCTGGCGGAAGAGAAGGTTTACCTCGAAGACGAGATCCGCACCGACCATCGTTTCGAGGAAATCGTCGGCCGCAGCCCCGCCCTGAATGCCGTCTTGAAACAGGTGGAGACCGTTGCGCCCACCGATTCCACCGTCCTCATCTACGGCGAAACCGGCACCGGCAAGGAACTGCTCGCCCGCGCCATCCACGACCTCAGCTCGCGCCGCCAGGGCACCTTCGTGAAGCTCAACTGCGCCGCCATTCCCACCGGCCTGCTCGAAAGCGAAATGTTCGGCCACGAAAAAGGCGCCTTCACCGGCGCCATCGCCCAACGCATCGGCCGCTTTGAGTTGGCGCACCGTGGCACCATGTTCCTCGACGAAGTCGGCGAGATCCCGTTCGAGCTGCAAACCAAGCTCCTGCGCGTCCTCCAGGAGCGCGAATTCGAGCGCCTGGGCAGCTCCCGCACCATCCGCACCGACGCGCGCCTGGTGGCCGCCACCAACCGCGACCTCTCCCAGATGGTCGAAGAGCGCCAGTTCCGCGCCGACCTCTATTACCGCCTCAACGTTTTTCCCATCACGGTCCCGCCGCTGCGCGAGCGCCGCGAAGACATCCCGCTGCTGGTGCGCTACTTCGTGCAGCAATACGCCCGCCGCATGAACCGCAAGATCACCTCCATTCCCGCCGCCACCATGCACGCGCTGGAGCGCTACCACTGGCCCGGCAACATTCGCGAACTGCAAAACTTCATCGAGCGCGCCGTCATCATCTCCCCCGGCTCCACACTCGACGCCCCCATCCGCGAACTAAAAGGTCCCAAGCCCCCGTCCACCGCGCCGACCGCCCCTGGCGTCGCCGTCACGCTGGCCGCTGCCGAGCGCGAAGCCATACTCCGCGCCCTCTCCGAATCCGATGGCCGCGTCGGTGGCGCCGAAGGCGCCGCCGCCAAGTTGGGCATGAAGCGTACCACTCTGCAAGCCAAAATGCGCAAACTCGGCATCGACGGCAAGAACGCCTGAAGCACAGCCCGTAGGGCGAACGAAAATAGCCCACGGCGTCAGCTGTGCGGAATCACCTTCAGCCCTGCGGCAGCGGATAGAGCGAGAGCTCTGCCATCGGAAAGTCTTTGGCATTGTCGGTGAGCAGGGCTACTTGGCTCCCCTGTAGCGCTATGATGAATTCCAAATGCCCCAGAGACCATCTCCCAACCGCCTCTCCTACCGGCTGGCGCTGATCACCCTGCTCGCGCTCGGCGCCTCCGCCCAGCCTTCCGGCTGCAACGCCCCCGCCGCGTCCCCCTCCGTCACCATCACGCTTCCCTCGCGACCCTTCGCCGTCAGGCCATCGGCCGACGGCTGCCGCGTTTTCGTCTCACTGATGGGCGACGACTCCGGAAAGAACCCCGGCATCGCGCTCCTCAAGCGCGCCGAGGGGCGCACCGAGCTCCTCCGCGTCGTCCCGCTGCAATCGCCGCCCACCGGCCTCGCATTGACGCACGATGGAAAGCTGCTCATCGCCACCTCGGGCGACGGCCCCGTCTTTCTGGACGTCGAACGCATGGCCTCCGGCCAACCCAACCCCGTACTGGGTTCGTTCAGCGACGGCGCGAACTCCCAGAGCATTTACGCCAACATCTCGCCGGGCGACAAACTCCTGTTCGTCAGCGAAGAGCGCGCCCGCTCCATCACCGTCATCGACCTCGCCCGCGCCCGCTCGAACGGCTACAAAGCCGACGCCATCGTCGGAAAGATTCCAGTCGCCAACGCTCCCATCGCGCTCACCTTCTCTCCCGACGGCAAATGGCTCTACACCACCAGCCAGGGCGCCATCCCCGATTGGCACTGGCCCAAGGCCTGCAAACCCGAAGGCCGTGATCCCTCGACCGCCGAGATCACCAACCCCGAAGGCGCCGTCATCGTAGTGGATGTCGCCCGCGCGGCTACAGATCCCGCGCAAGCCGTGGTGGCGCGTATCCCGGCCGGCTGCAGTCCCGTCCGCATGGCCATCACTCCCGACGGCGCTCGCATCTACGTCACCGCGCGCAACAGCAATGCCGTGCTNNAGCCTCGTGGTTCTGGATGCCGCGAAAATGGAAGCGGGAACCGACGCCGCGCTCGGCGCCATCCCCGCCGGAGCCTTCCCCCGCGAAATGGCCCTTTCCGCCGACGGCCACACGCTCTTTCTCACCAACTTCGGTTCCAATTCGCTCCAGGTGATCGACGTCGACCGCCTGCCCCTCGCCCCCAACCGCCGGCAGTAACAAGATCGGAGCGCCGGCGCTTGGCATTTCCGCGGATCCCCACACGGCCATTCTATTACCCCGGCCCGGTCTCCCCTCAAATCGGATCGCCCGGCAGCGCCGCGATGCGCGGCCAGCCATTCTCCCACTCGATCGTCGAAATGTGCAGCGCCGGCCGGCCGGTAGTGCCGTCATAAGCATGGAAAACCATCAGGTCGGGCCCGCCCGGCTGGAGCAGCAACCCTTCGTGTCCCGGACCGCGCCACAGCGACGTCCCTTGGCTCAGCCGCGTTCCGCCGCCCTCCATCATCGGCTTCCCCGAGGCATCCACGTATTCGCCGCCGATCTCTCTCGCGCGGCCCACCACGATGTTGTACGTGCTCTTCGCACCCCGGCAGCAGAAATCGAACGACACAAACAGGTAGTAGAACCCTTCGTGCCGCACGATGAACGGCGCTTCGATCGCTGGCGATGACGGAGGCCCGTCCGCCTGTGCCGCGTTCCGGCTCCGCGGACGGCTTGCCAGTGAGTAGAGCCTCGTGTCCCCCTCCGACAACTTGCCGGTCTCCGGGTCGATACGGCGCATCTTGATTCCGCCCCAGAAGCTGCCGAAATTCAGCCAGTGCCGGCCTTGCGCATCGACGGCCAGGTTCGGATCGATGGCGTTGAAATCGTCCTCGTGGCGCGAACGGAACACCATGCCCTGGTCCAGCCACTGGTAGTCCGGGCTGTCCGGATCGAGCGTCTGGTTGGTGGCGAGGCCAATGGCTGAATCGTTTTTGCCGAAGGTGGAAACCGCGTAGTAGAGACGCCACGTGCCCTTGTACCGCGAAATGTCCGGCGCCCAATACCCGCCGCGCGAACCGGGGATCTCTCGCGTAGTCCACTCCGGCATCTTGTCGAACACCCGTCCGATTTGGGCCCAATGATGCAGGTCTTTCGACCGCCGGATGGCGCCGCCAGTCGCGAAGACATAATACGTGCCGCCTTCCTTAGCGATCACCGGATCGTGGACGCCCCAGAAGTCGCCATCCAGCGAGTACCACTCCGGCGCGTTAGCGCCCGCGGCACATAGTGCGGCAGCCAGCAAAAGGCGAAATCTCATACCACCGACTCCCCACTTCTGACGGCCCTGCCAATATTTGGGCACAATTTGCTTCTCCAACTCGTCCTCGCCCCAATGCTATCAATATTTTCTTTGGCCCGGAACATGCAACCCCGAATGCGAGAACGGATCATGCTCAAGACTCGGATGAATCGCTTCGCTCTGATTGTTTTGGCGCTGGCGCCGGCCGCGGTGGCGCAGGAGTCTGCTCCCCTCAAGCTCAGCCTGCAGGACGCCGTCGCTCTGGCGCTGCGCCAGAACCCGCAGGTGATTCTGGCGAACCTGGATATTTCCCAGAGCCGGCAGGACACCCGCATCGCCCGCTCCGCCTTGCTACCCCAGGTTAACGGCACCCTCGGCGAGGGCGTCCACCGCTTCAACATCGAGACCGCTTTCGGCTCCAGGTTCCCCGGACTTGCGCAACACGCCGGCCCTTTCTGGGTCTTTCAAGGCGGCGTCGGCTTCACCGCGCCGGTCTTCGACCTCACCCTGTGGAACCGCTACCGCTCGTCCCAAATGAGCCAGGATTCCCGCCGCTCGCAGGAACTCACCGTGCGCGAAGAAAGCGTCCTGCTGGTGGTCTCTCAATACCTCGGCAGCCAGCGCGCCGCGGCGGAAGTGGCCGCCGCCCAATCGCGCGCCGATCTCGCCCAGGCCCTCTACGATCAAGCCGCCGACCTGCAGAAGAACGGCGCCGGCACCGGCATCGATACCCTCCGATCCAATGTCCAGCTGCAGAACGAGAAGCAGCGCGCGATCGTCGCGCGCACCGCGCTCGAGACTTCGCTCTACGGCTTGGCGCGTCTGCTCAACGTCGACCCCCAGCGCAAAATTGAACTGGCGGACCAGGTCAATTTCTTCGACATCCCGGCGGTCTCCGTCGATCAGACTCTCGAACGCGCCTACGCCGCACGGCCCGAACTCCGCCAGTTGCTCAACGAAGAACAGCGCGCCGGGCTCGACGCCAAGACCGCCGCCCAGGAGCGCCTGCCGAAACTCTCCTTGAGCGGCTTCTGGCTGGAGCAGGGCCTGACCCCCGCCAGCATCATCCCCGTCTATCAATACCAGTTCGACGTGAACGTCCCGCTCTTTACCGGCGGCCGCATCCAGGCCGTCCGCGACAAAGCCGATCTTGCCATCCGCCAGCTCAAACAGCAGGAGCAGGAACTCCGCAACCGCATCGCGCTCGAAGTCAAGACCGCCGCGGCGCAACTCGAATCCGCGCGCAGCCAGGTGGATGTCGCCTCGCTCGGAGTTTCGCTCGCCAAACAGGAAGTGGAACAGGCCCGCGACCGCTTNNCAGGCCGGCGTCGCCAACAATATTGAAGTGGTCACCGCGCAGGACGAACTGGCCCGCGCCAACGATAACCAGATCGCCGCGCTCTACCGCTACAACCAATCGCGCGCCGATCTCGCCCACGCCACCGGCCAGATGGAGGCGCTCTACGCCAGGTAACACGGCCATCGTCGAAAAGCCGCCTGCCGCCGCCTCACCCGCCATCGATTGGCACCGCGGGGTCAACCCCTGGGTCATCGCCCTGACCGTCATGTTGGCCACCTTCATGGAGGTGCTCGATACCAGCGTGGCCAACGTGGCGCTGCCGCACATCGCCGGCAACCTCTCGGCCAGCCTCGACGAATCCACCTGGGTGCTCACTTCTTATCTGGTGGCCAACGCCATCATCCTGCCCATGGGCGGCTGGTTCTCCATGCTGCTCGGCCGCAAACGCTTTTACATGATCTGCGTGGCCGTCTTCACCGTCAGTTCGTTTATGTGCGGCCTGTCGCCCTCACTCGGCGCGCTGATTTTTTTCCGCGTCCTGCAGGGCTTGGGCGGCGGCGCCTTGCAACCGGTCTCGCAGGCCATCCTGGTGGAAAGCTTCCCGCGCGCAAAGCAAGGCATGGCCATGGCCATCTTCGGCATGGGCGTGGTGGTCGCTCCGGTCATCGGCCCCACCTTGGGCGGCTGGCTCACCGACAACTATAGCTGGCGCTGGATCTTCTACATCAATATCCCCATCGGCATCCTGGCCCTGGCCCTCACTTCCTTCCTGATTTTCGATCCGCCCTACCTCGTGCGCCGCAGCTTCAAGGACGGCCTCAAAATCGACTACGCGGGCTTCGGCCTGCTGGCCCTCGGCCTGGGCGCGCTCGAAGTGGTGCTCGACGAAGGCCAGAAAGAAGACTGGTTCGCCTCGCACTTCATCGTCACCTTCGCCGCCATCATGGTGGTCTGCCTGGTGGCGGTGGTCTTCTGGGAGTTGCGCCAGAAAAACCCCATCATCGATTTCCATATCCTCAAAGACCGCAACTACGCGCTTTCCACCCTGTCCATGCTGGTGCTCGGCTTTGTGCTCTATGCCAGCACCGCTCTGATGCCCATGCTGCTGCAATCGCTGCTCGGATACACCGCCATGCTCAGCGGCCTGGTGCTTTCCCCGGGCGGCATCGTGGTGGTGATCTGCCTGCCCATCGTGGGGATTCTGTTGCGCCGCTTCCAGGCGCGCTGGCTCGTCATTTTCGGAGTCCTCGTCTCCTCCGCCGGCTTGTTCCGCATGGCCAAGTTCACCCTCGGAATCGATTACCAGACGGCCGTCTTTAGCCGCATGCTGCAGAGCCTCGGGCTGGCCTTTCTGTTTGTGCCCATCAGCGCCGCGGCCTTCGCCTATATCTCCAAGGAGCGCACCGGCTATGCCACCGGCCTGTTCAACCTGGCGCGCAATATCGGCGGCAGTTCCGGAATCGCTACCGCCACGACCCTGCTGGCGCGGCGTTCTCAGTATCACCAGTCCGTGCTGGTTTCGCACCTGACGCCCTACGACCCGCGCTACCGCGATGCCCTGGCGTCCACCGCCGCCATGTTGCGCGGGCGCGGCGCCTCGCTGCCGGATGCCGCCGTGCAGGCCCAGGGGTTGATTTACGGCAATGTGCAGCGCCAGGCCGGCATGCTGGCATTTTCGGATGCGTTCTGGGTGATGGGAGTGCTGTTCCTCCTGATCATCCCGTTGATGTTCCTGATGAAAAATTCGCGGCCCGTCAAGGGCCAGGTGGTGATGGAATGACACAGACTATGGAATCGGAGAAACTAGGAGATAAGGTGGCTACCTCGCAAAGCACCGTGGAGACCGTACCGGCCCCGCCGCGCACCGGCTCGCGCTTCCGCATCGTCGCGCTCGTCGTGCTGTTCATAGCGCTTGTGGCCGGGGCCATTGCCGTTTATCTGCACTACCAGAACCGCGTCTCTTCGGACGACGCCAACGTCGACGGCCACATCGCCGCCATCGCGCCCAAAATATCCGGCAACGTATTGGACGTGGCGGTCCTCGACAACCAGGCGGTGAAGGCCGGACAAGTGCTGGTGCGCATCGATCCGCGCGATTACCAGGCGCGCGTCGACCAGGCCAAAGCCGCGCTGCTCGAGGCCGAAAGCAAGTTGCACTCCGCCCGCGTCACCATCCCGATGATCGACGAAACCACCCAGTCCGGCAATACCGCCGCCACCGCCCAACTGGCCGACGCCGTAGCCGAGGTGGCGCGCGCCCGCGCCTCCTGGCAACAGGCCTCCACTTCCGACCTCGCTGTTGCCGAGGCCAACGTGCGCACCCGCCAGGCCAGTAATGACCGCGCCCAGGCCGATCTCACGCGCATGCAACCGCTGGTCGATAAGGCCGAAATCTCCCGCCTGCAGTTCGACGCCTACACCGCCGCGGCGCGCGTCACGGTGGGCGAATTGCAGGCCGCCCAGCAGAAACTGGCCTCCGCCCGGCAGGACGTCGAGATCCGCAAGGCCGCACTCGATGCCGCCCAAACCAAAGTGAATCAGGCGCAGGCTCAGGTCGAAGCCTCCGTCGCCAACCGCAAACAGGTGGGCATCCGCGAAGCCGATGCCGGCACTGCCGCCGCTTCCGTGGAATCCTACCGCGCCACCCTGGAAGCCAACCAATTGATGCTCAGCTACACCTCCATTGTTTCGCCTATCGATGGCGTGGTCACGCGCAAGAGCGTCGAGGTCGGTCAGATCGTGCAGCCCGGCCAGGGCCTCATGACTGTGATCCCACTCCAGGACACCTGGGTCACCGCCAACTTCAAGGAGACCCAACTGGCCAACGTCCGGCCCGGCCAGAAGGCCGAAATCCACATCGACATGTATGGCCAGACTGTCGCCGGCCACGTCGATTCCATCGCCGGCGCCACCGGCTCGCGCCTCAGTCTGCTGCCGCCCGAAAACGCCACCGGCAATTTCGTGAAGGTGGTGCAACGCATCCCGGTGAAGATTCTGGTGGACCGCACCAACGGCCTGATCCTGCGGCCGGGAATGAATGTGGACGTCACCATCTTTACGAAGTGATTCGTTTGGCCTCACTCGCGCTGCTCGCCGCCGCGTTGTTCGCGAAGGATGAACAGCGCCTCGCACTTCTCCGCCAGGCGCAGGATTCTTTCGACCGCGTGGAGAAGGCCGCCTCGGCGCAGCTCTCCGATGCTTCCGCATGCGTGCAGTCGCAGGCCGCCATGATCGCCGTGGCGCTGCCGGCTGAGTTGGAGTTGCTCCACTTCCACAAAGGCCTCTGCCAGCTCGCCGTCGCCGCCATCACGCGCAACTCCGCCGGCTTCACCGAGGCTGCCGCGGAGCTGGATCAGAGCAATGCCAAGACGCTGGCTTGGCTGGCGCGCCTGCAAGTGAATCGGGCCGCGCCGCCCCCTCCCTTGCCGGACGACCGCGCCAACATCGGTTTCCTGCGAACGGAACGCCTCTGGCTTGGCTGGATCGCCTGGAAGAGTGGCGATCTCGATCAGGCCGCCCGCCGCTTCGCCGGCCAGGATGATACCGGATGGCCCGCATGGGCGGCCGGCCTGCAGGCTTTTCGCGAGGCCCGCTACCGTGAGGCCGCCGCCGATTATTCCCAGGCCGTCGACGCCTGGACGCGCGCCCGGCGCGATCCTTCGCCCGCCCTGATGGCGCGCCTCGCGCCGCCGGCCGATCTCCCCCAGGCGCTCACCGATCTCGGTGGCGCGCAACTTCTCTCCGGCTCGCTCGCGGCCGCCGTCGCCACCCTGAACACCGCGATCGAAGCTGGTCCCGATGCGCGCGCCTTTTACTACCGGGCGCGTGCGCGGGAATTGGCCGGCCAGACCGAAGACTCGCTCGCCGATTACAACCTCGCAGGCCGGGCGGCCTTCGCCAGCGCCCAGGAATTATCGTCGGGAGAAGCGCACCTCTATCGCGGCATCCTGCTCTACCGCCGCAGAGACTTCATCCGCGCCGAAGACGAGTTTTCGAGCGCCCTCAACCTGGACATTCCCGAAGCCCTGCGGGCGGACGCTTCCGCATGGCGTCATCTCTCCGCCGTGGCCGCTGGATTCTGTGCCGCTTCGCGGGAACACCTGGAGCGATCGCTCCCCGCCGCCTCGCCCTTTTTTCCCAAAGACGAGGCCAAGACCCTGGTGGCCGGGTGTGCTAAAGTGCAGGGTAAGATGGCATCCCGAAGCGTCAATAAAGTTATTCTGCTTGGCCATCTCGGCAAAGATGCCGAGACCAAGTTCACTCCCAGCGGCGTCGCCCGTACCAGTTTCACCCTGGCCACCAACCGGCGGTGGAAAGACCAGCAGACCGGCGAATGGAAGGAAGAAACCGACTGGCACAACTGCATTCTTTGGCGGTCTGAGAACGTCTCCACCTACCTGCAAAAAGGCAAGCAGGTTTATGTGGAGGGCCGTTTACAGACCCGCAGCTACGAACAGGACGGGCAGAAGAAGTATTTCACCGAAGTGGTCTGCGACGACCTGATTCTGCTCAGCAGCCGCGGCGGCGAAGGCGGCGGTCCCGGCGGCGGCGAACAGCCCGTTTCGATGCCGCGTTCGCAGCGTCCGGCCCCGGTCGCGTCGCCCGCAGCCCCCGCGGCCGACGAGTTCAACCAGGGCATCACCGACGACGACGTGCCGTTCTAGCGTACGACCTTCGTTTTCGTTGTCCATTTTTTGTGTTCCTGCCTGGGCGACGACGTGCCGTTCTCGTGTAGTGCGGCCGCAGCTCTGCCAGTTTTGTGGGGCAGGCAATCTTGCCTGCAGCCGCCTTTCAGGCGGCTTTTGCGGACATGCGCGAGTCTTCGATCCCCGCAAGCGCCGGCTGGCCGGCAGCCAGGATTGGCTGCCCCACAGTCCAGTCCATACTCGCTATTCTGCTTGCCGCAGACCACTAGGGTTTCCTTCGCTTACACTGGCCTGCTGATTGCATCAACTCAGTGCGCTCCGTCTTGCGCTTTCATTTTGCCGGAGAAGTTCCGGTAGGTGTAGGTGAAGTATCCGGCGGTCAGCAGCATGCCGGGGATAAACCACATCAGGCCGATGCCGAGGCCGTAGGGCGCTGCGGCGGTGTTGTGAACGGTCAGCGAAAGAGCCTGGTCCGCGTTCGACGGCAGCACGTAGGGATAGAGGCCGAAAGCGGCGCTGGTCAGCATCCCCAGAATAAACAGGCATGAGCACAGAAAGGCTGCGAGGCCGTTCCGCTTGCCGGTGAGGAGCCGGGCGCCGATGAGGCCAACCAGAGCGCTGAGCGGGAAAACACAGCCCCACGGGCGCGATTGAAAACTCTCTTGCAAGTGCGGCTGAATGCGGAAACTGGAGACGGTGATCAGCACGACCCAGGCCACCAGCAGCCACCAGACATTCTTGGCCACGCGGTGCGCGCGACGTTCCAACTCTCCTTCCGTCTTGAGCGCGAGCCAGAGCGATCCGTGCAGGGTCAGCGTCAGCAAGGCGGCAATCGCAATCAGGAGCGTGTACCAATCGAGGATGCCGGTCTCTTTGCCGGCGGTGAAGTCCGTCCACAGCGGCAGGAAGAACTCGCCGGAAGAGTCGAGCGGCACGCCGCGCACTACATTGCCGAGCGCGGCGCCGAAGAAGATCGCGAGCAGCGCGCTCGAGCCCGCGAAGACTGCGTCCCAGAGCGGTTGCCAGACCAGGCTTTGAATGTGGTTGCGGAATTCGATCGACGTGCCCCTCAGGATCAGCAGCCAGAGCACGATCATCAACGGCAGGTAGAAGCCGCTGAAGCTCGACGCATAGAGCGCCGGGAATGCGAAATAGAGAGTGCCGCCGGCAGCCAGCAGCCAGACTTCGTTGCCATCCCACACGGGGCCGATGGAGCCCAGCACAAGGCGGCGCTCCGTGTCGGTGCGCGCGACCAGCAGGTGAACGATGCCGGCGCCCAGATCAAAGCCATCGAGGACCACATACATGGCGATCATGAGGGCGACGAGACAGAACCAGGTGGTTTCCATGTCAGTGCCTTTCCGGAACCGGCTCCGGGCCTTCGTCGATTTCGCGATAGACCAGGAACAGGAAGAGAATCGCGAGGATGGTGTAGATGCCCATGAAGCCGATCAGCGTGAAGAGGGCGTTGCCGGTGGAGACATGCGGGGAGACGCCGGCCGGGGTGCGCATGATGCCGTAGATCAGCCACGGCTGGCGTCCCACTTCGGCGGTGATCCATCCGGCGGTGGTCGCGATGTAGGGGAACGGCAGCATCAGGAGCAGGAGCCAAAGCCGGGCGGTGGAGCGGTAGAGCGTGCCGCGCCACAGGCCCAGCGCGGCCAGCGCCATGACGCCGATGAGGATGGTGCCGAGCCCGACCATGATGTGATAGCTGTAATACAAGAGCGGAATATTGTCCGGCCAGCGGTCCGGCGGAAAGGCGTCGAGGCCCTTCACTTCGGCTCCCCAGCGCTGATAGGTGAGAAAGCTGAGCGCACGGGGAAAGGTGACGGGATTATCGAGGCGATGCTTTTCGAGGTCCGGCTGGCCGATGAGAGCGAGCGGGGCTCCCTGCTCGGTTTTGAACAATCCCTCCATGGCAGCCAGGGTGGGGGGCTGATTAAAGGCGATGTTCTTGCCTTGCCCGTCGCCCGTGGGGAAGGCCATAAGAAAGGTGGAGATCATCCCCGCGATCACGCCGAGGCGCACGAAGGTGCGGCCATAATCCTCATTCCGCTTTGTGAGCAGGTAGAACGCGCCCACCGAGGCCATCACAAAACTGCCGGTGACTACGGCCCCGATCATGTTGTGCAGATATTGCCAGAAGATCCACGAGTTCAGCAGCAGGCCGGAGAAACTCTTCAGCAGAATCTCGCCGCTCTTCCCCAACTGATACCCAACCGGATGCTGCATCCAGGCATCGGTCGCGATGATGAAGAAGCCCGACAGCCACGAGCCGGCGAAGACCAGGAAGGCAGCCCACCAGTGGGCCTTGGGCCCCAAGCGCTTTTCGCCGTAGAGCAGAACGCCGAGGAAGCTGGATTCGAGGAAGAAGGAAAACACGCCCTCCATGGCGAGAGTCTGCCCGATCACTCCGCCGGCGGCCTTGGAAAAGCGGGACCAGTTGGTGCCGAACTGAAACTCCATGGGGATGCCGGTGACGACTCCCATGGCGAAGTTGATGGCAAAGATTTTCGCCCAGAAACGTGCGGAGCGGTTGTAGTGTTCGTTGCCGGTCCGCAGCGCCATGGTTTTGAGAATGAGGATCAGGAGCGCGAGGCCCATAGTCAATTGCGGAAAGAGGTAGTGAAAAGTGATGGTAAAGGCAAAGTGCAGGCGGTGAACCGTCAAGGCGTCCATGATGGGGAAATGTCCACTTCCTATCTTGGCGCAATCAGCCGGTGATGGAGACTAGTCGCGCGTCCGGCCGCCAACAGTCCTCAGGTCGCTGCTGGTCTTTCTTGTCGCGGCCAGCACCTTGGGGGGACGGCCGCGGCGGGGGCCCTCGGTCTGCAAACGTTCCAGACTGACGATGGCGGCGTCGAGATTCTCCAACTCCGCGCGAAGTTGGGCGAGCACTTTGACGAGGTCCATAGAACGTTTTGAGGATAGAACGTTTTGGCGCGAATGGAAATCAGACGACACCTAGAACGCCTCGGAGAATGGACTACGCCGGACGCTGTAGCAGTACATCGTCGGTAAGTTCGGACGGGTCGGTGTAGGTCTGCAGGGAATCGAGGGATTCGAGAACCCGCTCGAGCAGGCTATCGGTCTGCGAAACGGTGGTCTTCAGAACTTCGATGGAATGGGCTTGGGTGGAGAGGCGCTCATCTAACGAAGACATGGTCTTGGAGAGTAATTGTTCCATAGCCGCCACAATTTGCGTGGTGGAAGGAATATCCGCCAGTTTGGTGGCGTGTTCGTCCAAGCGGGCTTCGATCTGCGTAAATCGGTTGGCGCTGGCCGTTTCCTGCGCAGCCAGGCGGTTTTCGAGGCCGCCCAGGGACTCCTTAAGGCCTTTCAGGCCCGCAGGATCCATTCCGCCTCGTTCGCGGCGAGTGCCGGTCAAAACTCCCGCGGCGATTCCCGCGAGGAAAATAGCGACGCGCGGTAAGAGATCGACAGATCGTGACATTGACAATCCACTTATAATACTTTTCTGCAACTCGATGCAAGTACTTCATTTAGTAATAAGCGTACTAGGTACGTACCGCGATTGCAGTAACGTGGAGATGCTGCCATTCTGACTTAGGAAACATCCTCCACTACAGGAGACATCTGGTTGAAGCAAAGCTCGGAATCCGACCTGAGCGGCGCTGCACTGCGGATCGGCGACAAGCTACGTCTGGCGCTCGGCGATGAGGCCGGAGATCTACTCGAACTGCAGAGCAGCCTGGTGAAGCACTATTTCCGGTTGCGGGAGGCTGAACGGGGGCTGTCAAGCCGGGCCGAGTCGCTGCAGCGTGGAACGGCGGGTGGGGCCATCCGCCAGATAGAGCTGGAGCGGCAGCGGCTGGGCCGCGAACTGCACACCGGGGTGGGTCAACTCTTAGCGGCTATCCGGTTGCAATTAGAGGTAGTTACTTTGCAACTGCCGAATCCGCCGGAGCTCGTGGTGAAGGCCCTGGCGCGCATCGCCACGCTGGCTTCCGACGCGCTGGAACAAGTCCGCACGATCTCACACCGCCTGCACCCGCCGGAGTGGCAGCGGCTGACGCTCGAAGCGGCCATCTTACAACTGTGGGAATACAGTGGGATTCCGGAGCGCCTAGAAGCCTCACTGCGGATCGAGCCGCTGCCGCGCGAGCCGGAACAGGAAGTTAAAGTAATTATCTACCGGGGAGCACAGGAGGCGCTTGCCAATCTGACCCGCCACGCGCGCGCGACCAAGATCGACATGGCGCTCGAAGCGCGCGGGGACCAGATCGTCCTCACGATGGAGGACAATGGGATAGGATTTGATGTGGCCAAACTGCTGGCAGCGCCAGCCAGCGTGGCAGCCGGGATCGGATTGCGGTCCATTCGCGAGCAGGCGGCGGCCTTGGGCGGGCGGCTCGAAATCACGAGCGGCCCGGGAGGCACTAAACTGGAACTGAGCACGCCGTTCGCGGCGCTGGAGCTGTAAGAAGGAGAATGATGGAGGAACCGCAACCAACCACGGTGGTGCTGGCCGACGATCATCACATTGTGCGGGAAGGCTTCGCCGCGTTGTGCGCCGTCAATGGGATGCAGGTGCTAGGCCAATGCTCCGAAGGTCCGGCGGCGCTCGAAATGATTCTGGACCTGCGGCCCGACTTCGCCATTCTGGACCTGCACATGCCGCTGATGACGGGGGTGGAAGTGATTCGCCGGCTGCGCGGCCGGGGCTGCACCGCCAAACTCCTGATCCTCTCTATCAGCCGCGAGGAGAAGACCGTGATCGAAGCCCTCCGCGCCGGCGCCGATGGCTACCTGCTGAAGGACGGCCCGGTACGCCACCTGCTGGATGCGATCAACTTTGTAAAGGACGGCGGCCAGTACGTCTCGCCCCTGCTGCGCGGAGCGGGATTGTTTACGAAGCCCGAGCGCGACATGCCCGACAATCCGATGGCTTCGCTCAGCCGGCGCGAAATGGAAGTCTTCACATACCTGGTGAAGGGCATGCGCGCCAAGGACATCGCAGAGTTGCTGCGCATCAGTCCCAAGACCGTGGACACCTACCGCGCCAGTCTGATGCGCAAGCTGAATGTCCACGATATCGTGGGGCTCGTCAAATTTGCAATTGAGCGGAATCTGACGAGCACTTCCGAAGAGAACTAAAACTGATGCACTGGGCCATGCGCTCTTCCCGCGACTTTTGATAGTCTTCGAGGGCGCGGATGAGGTTCTGCACGGCTTCGCGGCGCTCGTACAGGCGATCAAGAGCGCGACTGCGGATCAGATCCATCGACAGGAGGCGGCTTCGCTCCTCGGTGGAAGCGTGGGGGAGGGTTATGGTT
>PLZX01000065.1:16939-27700 GCA_003152325.1 Bryobacterales bacterium
ACTACCGGGCGCTGGAGGAATTCCGTTATCAAATCCGCCGGTTTCTGCATTTCAGCGAAGAGGCGGCCAAAGTTCATGGGCTGGAGCCCCAGCAGCACCAGATGCTTCTGGCGATCCGCGCGTTGGACGAACGGGAAGGAACCACCATCGGGCGGTTGGCGGAGCGCTTGTTGATCCGCCACCATAGCGCGGTCGGGCTGGTGGATCGTCTGGAGGAAGGGCGGCTGGTAAAGCGGGTGCGCGGGGGGGAGGACCGGAGGCAGGTGCGGGTCCAACTGACACTGAAAGGCGGAGCCCGGTTGCAGCGGCTGTCAGAGGCGCATCGCGAGGAATTGCGCCATTCGGGTCCACTGCTGGTGGCAGCGTTGAGCGATGTGCTGGAACACTTGTCGGCATCGGTTTGATGGCAGAGGAGGGAGCACTTTTGGGAATGGACAGAAACGAGAAGCTGGGGGATTTCACGACCTCGCCGCGGGTGCTGGCGATCTCGGTCCTGGCGATCGGCATCGGGCTCCTCTCGGCCTATGTGGCGCTGGTGTTGCTGCGGCTGATCGGCATTTTCACCAATCTGTTTTTTTACCATCGATGGGGCACGGCGCTGGTTTCGCCGGCGGCCAACACTTTGGGCGCGTGGGAGTTGGCGGTTCCGGTGGTGGGTGCGCTGGTGATCGGGTTGATGGCGCGATACGGTTCGGAGCGCATCCGCGGGCACGGGATTCCGGAAGCCATCGAGGCGATTCTCATTAACGGGAGCAAGGTGGAGCCGAAGGTGGCGATCCTGAAACCGCTTTCGAGCGCGATCTCGATCGGGTCGGGCGGACCTTTCGGAGCCGAGGGCCCGATTATCATGACGGGTGCCGCGTTCGGTTCGATGATCGCGCAGTTTTTCCACCTGACGGCGGCGGAACGCAAAACATTGCTGGTGGCTGGAGCGGCGGGCGGGATGTCGGCAACGTTCGCGTCACCGGTGGCGGCGGTACTGTTGGCGGTGGAGCTCTTACTCTTCGAGTGGAAACCGCGCAGCCTGGTGCCGGTGGCGCTGGCAAGCGTGGCGGCGGCCGCGACGCGCCGGCACATTCTGGGGATGGGGCCACTTTTCCCGGTGCCGGCGCACGCTGCATTCATCGGAGTGAATGGACTCCTGGGCTGCGTGGTGGCGGGTATAGCGGCGGGCGCGCTTTCGGCACTGCTCACGCTGGCGGTATATGCGTCGGAAGATCTGTTCAAGCGGTTGCCAATCCACTGGATGTGGTGGCCGGCGTTGGGCGGCCTGGCGATCGGCGCGGGCGGCCTGGTTTTCCCGCAGGCGTTGGGTGTCGGGTACGACACGATCGGTGCGCTGCTGGCGGGCGATGTGCCCTTACGCATAATTGGCGGCGTGTTGCTGGTGAAGTCGTTGATGTGGGCGATTTCGTTGGGCTCGGGGACCTCAGGCGGCGTGTTGGCGCCGCTGTTGATGATGGGCGGCGCGCTGGGCGGCCTGGAGGCGAGCTTCCTGCCGTACCAGGGGGCCGGATTCTGGCCGCTGGTGAGCATGGGCGCGATACTGGGCGGCACGATGCGCTCGCCGTTCACGGGCGTGATCTTCATGTTGGAACTGACTCACGACGTCAACATGCTGTTGCCGCTGCTGCTGGCGGTGACCATTGCGCACGGCTTCACGGTGCTGGTGCTGCGGCGGTCCATCCTGACCGAGAAAGTGGCGCGGCGCGGCTATCATCTGAGCCGGGAGTACGCCGTGGATCCGCTGGAGATTCTTTTTGTTCGTGAGGTGATGCGCACCAACGTGGTCGCCCTGGCGGCAGAGACCAGCCGCGAGGAGCTGCAACGCCGGCTACCCCACGACCGCCACCGCCGGGACCAGATGCTTTACCCGGTGGTGAAGGGGGACCACGAACTGGTGGGGGCGACCACCGGCGCCAAACTGCGGCAGATGCTGGAAGATCCGCATGCGGCGCAGCGGCCGCTGGCTGCGGCGGCCCAGGAGGAGCCAGTGGTGGCATACGCCGGTGAGCCGCTGCGAATGGTGGCGAACCGTATGGCGGAGACCGGCTTTTCGCGTTTCCCGGTGCTTGAGCGGGAAGGGAGCCGGCGGCTGGTGGGGATGATCTCGCTGCAAGACTTATTGCAGGCCCGAACGCGCGTTTTGGAAGAAGAGCGGCGGCGTGAGCGGGTGCTGCGCATCCACTTACCCTTTCGGCGAAGGGAGCCGGTGGCGAAGGAGTGAGGAGGAGGGGGGCGCCCAAGCGGCAATTCACGCAGGCTTTGCACTTGGACCTCATTTCGCCTGCAGAATGGGTGTCTTCTCCCACCTCCAAGGTTGGTTTGGCGCTAATAGCGTGGTTTACAGCTTATAGATAAGGAAGAATGTTGATATTTGCTACGTTCGGAATCCGGTTTGGATGAGCAAGTGCTCAGGATTCGGGAGAAACGTATGCGGATTCGAGGTTCGGCATTCAGGACGGGCCGCAAGATTCTGGGCCTGCTGTTAGTCGCTGGTTCCATCGTGATGGTGAGCGGCCAGAGGAGTGCCAGCTATTCACCGCGCGACAGGGCCGCGAATGCGCCGGTGGCATCGGTTCAATTTGTCAACCCGGGGCTCTTTTTCAGTATCGTGTCAGCCAAGATCGCAACGGACGGCACGATCAGTATGGATTACAAGATTACGGACACCGGGGCAACGGGGCTTCCGTTGGATATCGCGGGCGTGCAGACGCCGGGAGTGGTATCCCCTCGATATGTGGTGGCCTATATCCCGAAGGGGCAAGAGCAGTTCGTGTCCTATGTGACGACCCTGGCAACGGCGGTGAGTGGCGGCGCGACGGCCACGCAGGCCGCGGGCGATTCGGGCGGCAGCCTGACAACGGTGGCAGTCGGGGAGTACATCTACACCTTTAAGGCCAAGGCGCCGGCGGGCTGGGACCCGACGGCGACGCACCGCGTCGCGGTGTATGGTTCGCGCAATCTGACGGCGTTCGACTTGGGAACCTATGATGCGACGGCGCTCTACGACTTTGTTCCTGCGGGCGGGAAGCCGGCGCCGCGCGATGTGGTGCGGGACGCGGATTGCAACGCGTGCCACTCGACACTATCGTTTCACGGCGGATCGCGGGTAGGGGTGGGGCTGTGTATCATGTGCCACACGCCGCAATCGTCGGATCCCAACACGGGGAACACGGTGGACTTCAAGGTGATGATCCACAAGATCCACATGGGGGCCAGCCTGCCGAGCGTGAGCATCGCCAAGCAGCCGTACCGGATCTACGGATTCGGCGCATATAGCGATTGGTCGACGGTGGTGTACCCGTACAATCCGGGGGATCCGCGAAACTGCGCGGGGAGCTGCCACAATCCGAAGAACGGCGCGGCGCAGACCAACGCATGGCTGACGAATCCGTCGCGAGCGGCCTGCGGCGCCTGCCACGACGACCTGAACTTCGTTACGGGCGGCACTAACTTCGCGGGCGGCAAGTCGCACGTGAACCTGCCGGAAATCGACGACACACAGTGCGCCGGGTGCCACATCCCGCAGGGCGAGCTTCCGTTTGACGCATCCATTATTGGAGGGCACACGACTCTGGATGAGGCACCGGGAATCCCCGGGCTGAACTTTACGCTGACCAAGGTAACGAACGCCGGACCGGGGAAGGCCCCGACGGTGACGTTTACGGTTCGCGACAACAGCGGCAGCGGGATTCCGATGAGCAAGTTCACGAACGGCGGGTCGCTGTCACTGACGATGGCGGGCCCGACGACGGATTACGGCTACACGAGCTTCGGCGCGAACGTGACGACGCCGGGGTACGTGACGGAAGCGGTAGCGGCCGGGTCCACATGCTCGAGCGATGGAACCTGCACGTACACCTTCACGCATCCGGTTCCGGCCACTGCCAAGGGCTCCTATGCGATCGGCATTGAAGGCCGGCTTCCGGCCACGCTGCTGCCGGGCACGACCCAACAGATGACGACCAACTACGGTGGGACCAACCAGGTGATCTACTTCTCCGTGGATGGCTCAACGGTGGCGCCACGGCGCACGGTGGTAGCGATGACGAATTGCAACAACTGCCACGGCTACCTGGAAGTGCACGGCGACCTGCGCAACAACGTAACGTATTGCGTGCTCTGCCACAATCCGAGCAACACGGATGCCAGCACGCGCGCCACGGCCACCAACCCGGCCGATAAAGCGGCGCCGGCGCAAGGCATCAACTTCCCGCTGATGGTCCACTCGATCCACACTGGAGAGAAGCTGGCAGCAGCCGGCCTGAGCTTCGTAATCGTGGGATTTGGCGGCAGCCATAATGATTTCAGCGATGTCCGTTACCCCGCCATGCTGAACGGCACACCCGGAGACACGGCGAACTGCGCGATGTGCCACGTCAACGGTTCCGAAGCGGTGCTGCCTGTGGGGAAAAACAACGTTCTGGATCCAGCGGGTCTACTGAGCCCGGCGGGAGCTACCACGTCAGCTTGCACGGCGTGCCATTTTGACCTTCCGAGCATGGCGCACGCGGTACTCAACACTGACCCGAAGTTCGGAGAAAGCTGTACGGTTTGCCATGCCGCAGGGGCGGCCTTCGATGTGATCGCGCTGCATGCGGGAAAGTAAGAACCCCCACTTTCCACCCGAAACTGGGGGAAGCGCCCCAAGACCCAGCAGCAAGCGCATCAGGGACATTCATAGGAACTGACCGTCGTCCCTCTGTCACGTTCCCCGCTTCCGCAACATATGTAAGATAATTCGTCGACCTCTGTCGAATTTTTCCACTTACTTCGCTTGGCCCTGGCCAACCCACCACCGACAATGGATGTTCACCTGCTCTATATTTAAAGGTTTTAAGACCTTTTAGTACGTATAGGAGAAGTGATCCATGATAAAGCACCCAGCTATAGCTAGTGCACTTCTAGCTCTAGCGCCTGTAGTCTTCTTCAACACTGCATTCGCTGACGACCACGGGGTCAAACGAGCCGTGGACTTCACGAAAATTGCCAGGCTCAGTGGCACTACGTCATCCCTGGGAAAGACGGGTGTTGTGGTGAAAATCCAAAGCGCCGCCATTGCCAAAGACGGCACTATCACCGTGCGTGCCACGATTGTGGATTCCGATGGCACGGCTCTCGACCGATTGGGCGCGACGACTGCGGGTCCGGTCTCCATGAGCTTTATTGCCGCCTACATTCCCGCCCACCAGAGCCAGTACGTGTCCTACACGACGACCGTGGCCAAAGCCACGCTGAACAGCAACGCTTCGCAGGTCCAGGCGGCGAACGATTCGGGCGGTACCTTCACCACGAATGCCATCGGTGACTATACATATACCTTCAAGACCAAGGCGCCAGTCACCTTCGATCCCACGGTCACAAACTCGATCGGGGTCTCCGCCCAGCGTGACCTGTCCCAGTACGGCACATTCGATGAATGGAGCGAGACCTCCAACGATGTCTTCAACTTCGTTCCGAACGGTACGGCGGTGAAGGTGACGCGGTCGGTAGTGACTACCGACGCCTGCAACCAGTGCCATGACCCGCTGATCGGGCACGGCGGATCCCGCCTGAAAGTGGAGCTGTGCATCATGTGCCACACTCCGCAAACCATCAATCCGGATACGCTGCTCACGCAGGATATGAAGGTCCTGATCCATAAGATCCACATGGGATCGAGCCTGCCCAGCGTGGTGGCCGGAACGCCTTATCGGATCTGGCATCGCGGCGCGTGGTCGGACTTCTCCACCGTAGTCTTTCCGCAGGACGTCAGGAATTGCACCACCTGCCATGCGGCGGGCGCCACGCAAGCCGACAACTGGAAAACCAATCCTAGTGTTGCGGCGTGCGGGTCCTGCCACGACGACGTGAACTTCGCCACCGGCGCCAACCATGTCAACCTGCCGCAGATCGACGACAGCCAGTGCCAGGGCTGCCACCCGTCGGCGAAGCACACGGATTTCGATGCCTCGATCCCCGGCGCGCACCTCATCGCCGCGAATTCCACAGCGCTCCCCGGACTGGTTACCAAGATCCTGAAGGTCTCGGGAAATGCGCCGGGTAGCGCGCCCACGGTCACGTTCAGCGTGACAGACAAGTCCAACAACGCGGTCGACATCAGTAAGATCACCTACATCCGGGTGATTCTGGGCGGCCCCAACGTCGACTACCAGACCGGCCCGGGCGCCATACGCGTTTCCGAGGATCCCAGCAAGACGCCGGGCAGCGGTGGTCAGTACGTTTACACCATGACCAATAAGATCCCGGTCGGGGCGGTAGGCTCCTTTACGGTCTCGATCGAGGCTCGCAATTCGGTCACGTTGCTTCCGGGCACGGTGATCGCAACGACAGCCACCGATGCTGCCAAGCCGGTGCAGTTCTACTTCTCGGTGGACAAGAGCGTTATGGTAGCGCGGCGCCAAGTGGTGTCGGTTGACAAGTGCGGGGCCTGCCATGTGGATCTGACCTTCATCCACGGCGGCAATCGCGCTGGCACCCAGGAGTGCGTTATCTGCCACAATCCTTCCTTGTCGGATGGAACGTCGGGCCAGAGCGTGAGCTTTGCCACGCAAATCCACAGCATTCACCGCGGGGACAGCTTGGCCAACCCGTACGTGCTGGGTACAACCAATTATCAGGACGTCCGGTTCCCGGGCGACTTGCGGGACTGCACCACCTGCCACTTGGCCGGCACGTATCTCGTGGAGAATGTCGGGGCCAAGGCGTCGGTAGCCAGTCCGGGCGGCTTCACCAAGACTACGCCTCCTATCTCGGCTGCCTGCCAGGGTTGCCACGACGATGTGGCGACCGCTTCCCACGCCCTGGCGAACACAACTGTCCTCGGCGAGAGTTGCGCCGCCTGCCACAAAGCGACGGAAGAATTCTCCGTGGATCGCGTCCACCAGCGGATCTTCTAATGTCGTCGAACACACTCCAGGGGTCGCCTGCATAATGGCATCATCGTGCGGCGACCCACCCTGGATCCGCGGGAGCAGCCCCCCGATTGTCGGAATTTGATACATGGATCTAAAGTGAGTTTAAGGTGCGATTAGAGTCTTTTAACCCAAAAATGAGCTATGTGCTCACCCAACGGTGGTGGTGGTGGCGTGGGCTGAACGAAGCGGGCGGCCTCTAAAGTAAAGATACTGCAAGGGTATTAATTATTCATGCGGTCCTCGCCGATTTGGATAAGGATGTGCTTAATCATTCTGCCTGGTAGTTTCGGCGTCTCACCAAGGGTGTACGGGTTGTTTTCCCGCGGACCCGCGCAGGCAGATTGATCGTTAAATCTTCTTTTTTGGAGAAAAGTATGCGGATTCCTACTTCGGTTTTCGCGGCAGGGCGCAAGATTCTGGGACTTCTGTTGGTCGCCGGTTCCATCGTGATGGTAAGCGGACAGAAGAACTCCAATTTCTCGCCTCGGGACAGGGCAGCGTATGCCCCCCAGGCCGCAATTCAGTTTGTGAACCCCGGGCTGAACTTTACGATTGTCTCGGGCAAGATCGCGACGGACGGTACCATCACGGTCGATTATAAAGTGACGGACAGAGCCGGTTCGGCGGGACTCCCGCTGGATACGGCCGGAGTGCTCACCCCGGGTGCGGTGTCGCCGAGGTTCATCGCGGCTTACATCCCGAAGGGGCAGGAGGAATATGTCTCCTACACCGTGACCACGGCGACAGCCGTTTCCGGCGGAGCGACGGGCACGCAGGCCACAACCGATTCGGGCGGCACCACCACGACGGTAGCCACGGGCGAATACATTTACACGTTCAAGACCAAGGCGCCGACGGGCTGGGACCCGACGGCTACGCACCGCATCGCGGTGTACGGATCGCGGAACCTGACCGCCTATGACCTGGGCACCTACAATGCGACGGCGCTGTACGACTTTGTGCCGGCGGGCGGAACGCCGAACCCGCGCGATATCGTGCGGGATGCGGACTGCAATGCCTGCCATTCGACGATGTCGTTTCATGGCGGATCGCGGGTGGGGGTGGGACTGTGCATCATGTGCCACACGACGCAATCGGTGGATCCGAATACGGGCAACACGGTGGACATGAGAGTGATGGTCCACAAGATCCACATGGGTGCGAGCCTGCCGAGCGTGAAGATTGCTAATAAGCCGTACCAGATTTACGGCCACAACGGTTATTCCGACTGGTCGACGGTGGTGTATCCTTCGAATCCGGGCGATCCGCGCAATTGCGCGGGGAGCTGCCACAATCCGAAGAACGGGGCGTCGCAGACCAACTACTGGCTGACCAAGCCGAGCCGGGCGGCCTGCGGTGCCTGCCACGACGACCTGAATTTCGTCACGGGCGGCACCAATTTCACGGGCGGCAAGTCGCACGTGAACCTGCCGGAAATCGACGACACACAGTGCGCGGGGTGCCACATCCCGCAAGGCGAACTGGAATTCGACGCTTCGATCATCGGGGGGCATACGAACCCGACCGAATCGCTGACCGCGCCGGGCATCAACACGGTGATCACGAACGTGACTAACGGGACCCCGGGCAAAGCCCCGACGGTGACCTTTACGATCAAAGACAACTCGGGCGCAGCGATTACGATGGCGCAGATGACGGGCGGCTCCAACCGCCTGGCGCTGGTGATGGCGGGTCCGACCAAGGATTACGGCTACACGAGCTTCGGTTCGGATGTGACCACCCCGGGATACGTCTCCGAGAACCCGGTTCCGACGGCCAAGTGCGACGGCAGCGGAACCTGCACCTACACGTTCACGCATACGGTGCCGGCGAAGGCCACCGGGACATTCGCGATCGGCATCGAAGGCCGGCGCGGGATCACGCTGCTGCCGAACACGACCCAGCAGACCACCAGCGAGTATGGCGGCAAGAACATGGTGTACTACTTTTCCGTGGACGGCTCCAAAGTGGCGCCGCGCCGCACGGTAGTATCCATCAACAACTGCAACCAGTGCCACACGAAACTCTCTGTGCATGGCGAGAACCGCAACCAGATAGAGATGTGCGTACTGTGCCACAATCCAAGCGAGAACGACCTGTCGCAACGGCCCAACGCGGTGGTTGCCGCCGATAAGGCTTTGCCGCCGCAGAGCGTCAACTTCGCCAAGATGGTTCACTCGATTCACACCGGCGACAAGCTGTCCGAGGCCGGTCTGAGCTACATCATCGTTGGGTTCGGCGGAAGCCACAACGATTTCAGCGATGTCCGCTATCCGGCGTTCCTCAATGGATCGCCCGGCGATACAGCCAATTGCGCGATGTGCCACGTGAATGGTTCCGAAGCGGTTTTGCCGGTCGGAAAGAATAACGTGCTCGATCCGCAGGGGCTGCTGAGTCCGGTCGGAGCCACGACATCGGCCTGCACGGCCTGCCATTTCGACGTTCCATCCATGGCGCACGCCGTTATCAACACCGATCCGAAGTTTGGCGAAAGCTGTACGGTTTGCCACGCTGCCGGAGCCGCCTATGACGTTATTGCGATGCACGCCGGCAAGTAGCCAATTACCATGAGGAGATGACCATGTTCCGGCCGCCCAGAAATCTGAGCATGGGTTTATTGTCTCCACCAGCGCGCTTCCTACGGGCGGCGCGCTGGGTCCTCATCCTAACGGCGGCCATGTTCTGCTCCGCTACTTTCGGGGGCGCTCAAGAGAAAACGAGCGCCCCCGCTCCACCCGCACCNNCCGATAAGAAACGCGGCTTCGACGGCAAGGCGTGCGAATCCTGCCATGGTCCGGGGAGCAAACACGCCGAATCGATGTCGGCGGCGGATATCCGCCAGCCCGCCAAGCTGCGGCCGGCGGAGGCCGATAAGCTTTGCCTGGTCTGCCATCTAAACCAGCCCACCCACGTGGGACGCATCAATGCCAGCCACGCCAAGAACCAAGTGGCGTGCGTGGCGTGCCACTCGATCCACAAGAACGGTCCCAACGGTTTGGTGGCGCGCAAGGCGGCGGACATCAATCAGCTTTGCGCCAAGTGCCATACGGATGTGTGGGCCAGTTTTCAACGTCCTTTCAAGCACCGTGTAACGGAAGGCGCGATGTCGTGCGTGGATTGCCACAATCCGCACGGGTCGGTGCTGCCGCGCTCCATCCAGACGGTGAGCGCCAATGAGCCAGGCTGTTTCAAGTGTCACGGCGACAAGGCGGGGCCGTTTATTTACGAGCATGCGCCGGTGAAGCTGGAAGGGTGCTCGGCCTGCCACATGCCGCACGGGTCGCAGAATCCGAGGATGCTGACGCGGCAAAATGTGATGCTAGTCTGCCTGGAGTGCCATTCGAACCTGCCCTCAGTAGGGGCGGCGCCGAATGGGGCTTTGGGAACGGTAGGGCCGGCGATCCACGATTTTAGTAGCCCGCGCTTCCAGAACTGCAGCAACTGCCACCAGAAAGTGCATGGCTCCAATGTGAGCCGGGACTTATTCAAATGAGACTCCTTCTGGCACTACTTCTGATGGTTCCGGCATTTGCGCAGCAGCCGGACCCGCAAACCAAGACCGGCGATCAGACGGCGCCGGCGCCTGCGAAACCGGCGGATAAACCGGCGGATCAGACCGCGTCGCCGGCGCCCTCCGGGGAGCAGTGGTTCACCGGCAGCGTGGAGTTCGGGTACCGGTGGCTGACGGACCTCCGCGGAAACCTTCCGGAATACCGCAGCGTTCTGAATCTGGGAGAAGGTCCCAAGCTGACGGCGCTGGACTTCACGATCACGGACCCCAAGCACCGGCTGTTCGACCGGCTGGATGCGAGCGCTTACGGCTGGGGAGGCGACCCCTACA
>PLZX01000229.1 GCA_003152325.1 Bryobacterales bacterium
TGGAACGACGTGGGAAGCTGGAATGCCGTCTACGAACTGCTCGGCCGCGATTCGAGCGGCAACGTCCTGCCGCGCGATTCCTTCGTGCTCGACGCGCACAACAACTTCGTCGACGCCCGCGGCAAAGCCATCGCGCTGCTCGGGGTTGACGACCTGATTGTGGTGGATACTCCCGATGCCCTGCTGGTAGCCCGCCGNNTGTAAACGCCTTACGGGTTCGCGGGCGCCGGTTTGCTCTCGCTCTTGCTTTCGCTTTTGGACTCGCTCTTGGTCTCGGTCTTGGCTTCGGACTTGCTCTCGGACTTCGTTTCGGTTTTCGAATCGGTTTTGGATCCGTCCTTCGATTCCGAGTGCCCGTTGGAGCCACTTTTCGCGGGCGATTGCCCGTTGCGGCCATAGTCCGTCTCGTAAAAGCCGGTGCCTTTGAAGTGCAGCGAGGGCGCCGAAATCAGTCGTTCCACTTCGCCGCCGCAGCTTTCGTGTACCTTGAGGAGTGCATCGGCAAACTTCTGCCGGACCTCGAAATTCTTCCCGCAGCGTTTGCAATTGTATTCGTAAAGCGGCATATCACATCGGGAGATTTCCTCTCCCTGGTTTAATTGTATCAGATGACGGTCCGGCATCCTTGTAAGTGCTTGAAGCAGCAGGACGAATAAACAAACTCACGCACGCCGCTAACCTTCTCCTGCCATCCGTCGTCTTTTCTGTAGGATGATACGGAAAGCCTGCACAATCGGAATCCTGGCGGTGGGCCTCACGCTCACGGCCGTGTGTGGCGTTCCGGTCTGTGGCAGGCTGGTCTCTTCCGCCCAGAATGTCCAGCAGTGCTTCCGCGCGCTCAAGAGCGCGAGTGTTACCGCCAACCCGGTTGAGCGCCTGATGTTCAGCCTGATGCTGGCTAACGCCAAGACCAGTCCCGCCGAGCGATAACAGCGCTCTTTACTCCCCGCCCTTCTTCTTCGTAGCCCCGGCGGCAGGCGCCGCGCTCTTCTTGGGGGCCGGTGGTGGCGGGCAGGCCGTTGTCGCAACGTCCAGCTTGGACTTGTCGTCGAGATCCATCGTCAGCAACAACGACGGAGTCTTCGTGAATGCCGTAGGAACGCCATCCCACTGAACGTCGGTGCCATTCTCCACCTTGCCCTTGAGCGCGCCGGTTACCAGGTGCAATTTGACCTTCGCGACGTCGCCGGTCTGGCCCGGCAGGGGTATGGCAACCAGCAGTTCGTTCGGGTTGCATGCGGTCGGCTTGGCGGGCTTGTCACCAACTTTCAAGAACATGCCCACTACCTTGCCCTTTAGCGCCCTCGCTCCCTCCCCATGCACGTCCATGTCCTTCAGGCTGCTCTCGAAGTACGCCTGGCCTTGCTCGTTCAGTTGGTTCTCGATCCCTTCCCACATCGCCAGTTGCGGATTGTTCTTTTGGAAGTCCGCATCTTTCGCCGCCTGAATTTCCCCGGCCGTCTTGATCTTGAAGCCCGCCGGCGGAAGCGGCGAGTTCTTCGCCATGTCCTTCAACTCCGCCAGACCCTCGTCGGTACCATGCAGGGCCGTATAGGTCCGCTTCAGAAAATCGTCGAAAGTCTTCTGGTTGGCCGCATCCAGTCCGAAGGGAGGTCCCTGCGGCGATACCACCGCGCGCGCATATTCGTAAACCGCTTGCTGCAACTTGTCGGGAGATGCCGCCCGCTGGCAGAAAAATGCATTCGCTACTTGCAGCGCGATCTGCCCGCTATCCGGACGATCCTGCAACGCTTTCACAAACGCTACTTCCGCCTTGGCGCATGTCGCCGCGTCCTTAGAGCTCGGCTTGCCGAGGATCGAAAGTCCCGGGTACAGCGCAATCTGCAGCAGCGCCCCATTAGCCGTATCCTGCATCTGTTTGAGTCCCGCCGCCCACTGGTCGTCCGTCAGCCCCGCATTTTTGTTGGCCGGCACGAACCACTCCTTGGCATAATCCAGCAAGACATGCGCCACCTTGTCACCGGTATCGAGTTGGTCCGGTGTCGGGCTTCCCGTGCTGGCCGCCTGCGCCGCGCTGGCCACCGCCAGCACCAGAGTCGGCAGAATCAGGGGAGCGCTGGTCAACTTCTCTTTGATGCCGGGCACGCCGCCCGCAATCAAGCCCTTGACCACATCCAACGCCTTCCCCGGCTGTGCGGTTCCGCCGTAGCCCTGGACGTAGTAAGCATCGCGCTCATCTTTGTAATCCGTGGCCGGGTATTTCTGCGTCCAGGTGTCCAGATCCGTCAGCAGCTTCTTGTAGTTTGGGGCCTGGGGATTAGCGTCTTTGATGACATCGTTATAGATGTCGTATTCGCCGTTATCCTTGACCCCTTTCGGCTTTTTAGCCGCCGGGTCCTGTTTCGCAGGCGCGTCCTGGGGCGCCGCCAGGGCGTAATGCGCATTCACCAGCATGACTGCCGCGCCCAGTACGGCCACCGCCGCCATCTTGCTCCAGGTCCTCAAGTATTTCTGCACGTGAGCCTCCTACCTATTTCCCTGTGAAATCCCCAAAAACAAGGGGTCGCTGATCTGTTTGCCCGAATTACTGCCGTTCCCCCAGCACACTTGCGCCCGGTGGACCCTTGCGGAGTATAGCCGAACCGCCATCCTGGCGCAACTCATTAGACTCCGTTTCGATGTCGTTGGTGCCATGGCGCGCATCGGCGCACGGCCAAGCACTCCTGAACCACAAATCATAGCAGATCAACGCTATCCTGGAGGCTTCCTTTCGCATGCACCGTCTCGACCTGGCCGTCATTCTCGTCTACCTGGCCGCCATCACCTGGTTCGGCGCCCGTTTTCGCACCGGCCAGAAGAGCCTCCGCGACTACTTCCTCGGCGGGCGCACCGCCCCGTGGTGGGCCATCAGCCTTTCCATCGTCTCCGCCGAAACCAGCACCCTGACCATCGTCGGCACCCCCGCCCTCGCCTTCAACGGCAACCTCGGCTTCCTCCAGATCGTCCTCGGCTACCTGCTGGCCCGCATCGTGATCTCCGTCCTGTTCCTTCCTCAATACTTCCGCGGCGAAATGTTCACCGCCTACGAGCTCATGCGCCGCCGCTTCGGCGAACGCATCCGCAAGCTCACCGCCTCCATCTTCCTGGTCACCCGCGCTCTCGCCGAAGGCGTCCGCGTCTTCGCCATCTCCATCGTCATCTCCATCGTGCTCGGCACCGGCGAGATTGCTTCCATTGTGGTGATCGTGGTCCTCACCCTCTTCTACACCTTCGAAGGCGGCATGACCGCCGTTATCTGGACCGACGTCGTGCAGATGACCCTCTATGTGGTCGGCGCCGTTCTCAGCTTCGTCGTCATTCTCGGAAAAATCCCCGGAGGCTGGGCTCACGTTGTGGCCGTCGCCGGGCCGGCTCACAAATTCGCTCTCTTCGATTTCCGCTTCTCCCCCACCATGGAGTTCTTCTCCCGCACCTACACGTTCTGGGCCGGCCTCGCCGGCGGCTGTTTCCTCACCACCGCCAGCCATGGCACCGACCAGCTCATGGTCCAGCGCCTCCTCAGCGCCCGCAATGAGCGCCAGAGCCGCGCCGCCCTGCTGGCCAGTTGGGCCGTCATCTGCGTCCAGTTCACCCTCTTCCTGCTGATCGGCGTGCTCCTCNNAACCTGAGCGCCGCGCTCAATTCGCTCGCCTCCACCACCGTGGTCGATTTCTTTCACGCCCGCCGCCCCGGCACCTCCGAAGCCGGTTCGCTTCGTTTGGCCCGCTTCGCCACTATCGTGTGGGGCCTGATCCTGCTCTCGATCGCCATCGGCGCGCGCCATTCCCACTCGGTCCTGGAAGCCGGCCTTACCATAGGATCCATCCCCGCCGGCGCGCTCCTCGGCGTCTTTCTGCTCGGTGTGCTCACCCGCAAGCCCGGCGAGTATTCCGCCATGATCGGAGTGGTGGCCGGCGTCTCCGCCATCCTCTATGTGGTGCTCCGCACTCCCATCGCTTTTACCTGGTACGTTCTCATCGGAACCGTGGTAACATTCGCCGCAGCGCTGGTGGCCTCTTTTTTTGAATCGCGCGGGAAGGGGATTCCAACCGAATGAAACCGGTGGAGCTCAAGCGCGACCTCGGCGCCTGGTCCGCGATGTCGATCGTGGTCGGCACCGTCATCGGGAGCGGCATCTTCCTCGTCCCCCGCGCCATGATTCTGCGCGTCGGCACGCCCTCCATGGTCTTCTTCATCTGGATCTTCGGCGGCCTGCTCTCGCTCGCTGGCGCCCTCAGCTATGCCGAGCTCGCCGCCGCCATCCCCGAGGCCGGCGGCGAATACGCCTACCTGCGCGAAGCCTATGGCCCCCTGTGGGGCTTTCTTTATAGCTGGACTCAGATGTGGGTCGCCAAAAGCGGATCCATTGCCACATTAGCCACCGGCTTTTTCTATTACCTCACCACGTTCTTCCCCTCGCTCGACCGCGTCATCTATTCCATTCCGCTCCCCATCGGCCCGCACGGCGGCCCGCTGGAAATTCGCTCCGGTCAATTGTTTGCCATGGCGCTGATTCTCGCGCTGGCCTGGCTCAATTATTACGGCGTCAAACTCGGCGGCAACGTGCAAGTGGCCGTCACCATCACTAAGGTCGCGCTGATTGCCTTTGTGATTTTCGCCGGGCTGGTCTTCGGCACGGCCCACGTGCCTGAAACCCAAACTGCCGCCCCGCTCACCATCGCCGGCTTCTTCGCCGCGCTGGTGGCCGCCCTTTGGGCTTACGACGGCTGGAACAACGTCAGCATGGTTTCATCCGAAGTGCGCGATCCCCAGCGCAACCTTCCCTTGGCCCTCATCGGCGGCACCTGCGCCGTCATTGTCATCTATTTGCTAACCAATGCCGCCTATTTCCATGTGCTGTCCGCCACTGAGGTCGGCTCCAGCACCCGCGTGGCCGCCGAAATGATGCGGCGCGTCATGGGCTCGCCCGGCGCAGCTGCCGTTTCCATCGCCGCCATGATCAGCATTTTCGCCGCCCTCAACGGCTCCATCCTCACCGGCGCCCGCGTCCCTTACGCGGCTGCGCGCCAGGGATATTTCTTCACCCCCATCGCCCGCGTCCATCCGAAATATCGCACGCCCGGCGTTTCCATTTGGGCACTCAGTATTTGGGCCGCTTTGCTGGTGCTCTCCGGCCGTTTCGAACAATTATTCACTTATGTCATTTTTTCGAGCTGGATTCTCTACGCCATGACCGCCGCCGCAGTTCTGGTACTCCGCAGAAAGCAGCCCAACCTCCCACGCCCCTATCGCACCCTCGGCTATCCCTGGGTTCCTATCATCTTTGTGCTCGTGGCCTTTACTTTAATCGTCTCCACGCTGATCGACTCCCCGCGCGAGTCCCTCATGGGAATCGGCTTGATTCTACTGGGCGTGCCGTTCTATTTTTATTGGAAAAAACGCCGCTCAAATGACTCGGAGTTTCACACGTACTAGGTGATACAGCCAGTACAATTCACTGATTTCCAGGGCTTTATTTCACGCCGGCATCTTGAAATCTTATTCGCTTCTATAGGAAAATATAGTTGTATACTGGAAACACATTTAATGTGGATTCCATAGGATGTCGGCCACCTGTCGCCTGTATCCGGCCGACCCGAGGAGGGTCCCATGATCGATGTCGCTAAAATCCTGACCGAGTTAAGAGAGGAAAAGGAACAACTCGAGCAGGCCATTCTTACTCTGGAGCGCCTGGCAGCCGGCCGCAGCCCACGCCGCGGCAGGCCTCCCTCCTGGATGTCGTCCGAAGCTTCTCCCAAACGGCGCGGCAGACCTCCCGGGAGCAAGAACAAACCCGTCTCGGCAGATGCCTCCGCTAAAGGTGTCGCCGTCGCCTGACCGCTCCGGCCCTACCGCCATCCGCAGCTGCTCGTTCCACCTCTGAATGTAAGCGCTCTCCGATTAGAGTACCGTCGGCGCTTCGCCCAAATGCACCTTCAGCGTTTCATTCTTGCCGTTGCGAAATACCGTCAGCTCCAGCATGTCTCCGCCGCGCTTGCGGTTCATCACTCGCTGCAGCGTCTCATTGCCGTCCACTTTTTGGCCTTCTACCGCGGTGATGAAGTCGCCGCCCACGCCCAGCCGGTAATTCCCCGCAATCACCACATTCTGCGGTCCGCGCAACCCCGCATCGCGCGCCGGTGATGCGTCTTCCACGCTTTGAATCAACAACCCGCCCGTCGTCGGCAAGTGCAGCTCCTCCGCCAGATCTCCGGCGATAAACACAGTCCGAATTCCTAGCGTCGGAAGTGAAATATGGCCACTCTTCTGGAATGCGTCCAGCATCGCCTTCGCCCGGCTGATCGGCATCGCGAATCCGATCCCCACATTTCCCTGCCCCACGATCGCCGTATTGATCCCGATCACATTCCCGTGCGAATCGAGCAGCGGCCCACCGCTATTGCCCGGATTGATGGCCGCATCCGTCTGGATCATTCCTTCGAGCGGCACCCGGCTGTCCTCCGTCTGGATGCTCCGGTCGAGCGAACTTACAATCCCCGTCGTCAGCGTTCCTTCGTACCCGAACGGGTTCCCAATCGCCAGCACCTTCTGCCCCACCACCACGCTGTCCGATTCTCCCAACCGCAACGCCGGCAGTCTTTTCCCGGCGTCGATCTTGATCAGCGCCAGGTCGCTCCGCGGATCCCGCCCCAGCACCTTGGCCTTGTATTCCTTGTGGTCGGAGAGCTTCACCGTCAGTTGCGTGGCGCCCTGCACCACGTGGTTGTTCGTCAGGATCTCCCCTTCCGGGTTGATGATGAAACCCGAGCCCATGCCTTCCTCGGGGTAAACCTGGAAGAACCAGTTCTCCCGATACACGCGCGACGTAATGTTCACCGTGGCATCCCGGCAGCTCTTGTAGATATCGATGTTGTTCTGCTCATCGGCCGCGTACCCCGCAGCCGCTGATGCCGGCTCGCTCCACAAGCGCCCCGCCGAATGCACTCCCGCGAAATCCCAGTGCGTCACCGAGGTGATGTACACGAACGCCGCCACCATCACGGTGGCCCAGACAATAGGTCGCAGAATTCTCATGACTCAATCCTCCGTAAGGCTTCATACGCAGCCCGGGTCTGCCGCACGGTGTCCTCTTTTTCCCCCGACGTATCTATGACGAAATCGGCATACTTTCGTTTCTCTTCGAGTGGCATCTGCCGGCTCAGCCGCGCCCTCACATCTGCCTCCCGGGCGCCTTCCCGCCGCATCGCCCGCTCCACTTTCTGATCTTCCCGGCAGGCCACCAGTATGATTCGATCATAACGCTTGTAGCTTCCCGTCTCGATCAGAATGGCCGCTTCCACCACCGCGATTCCCAGCGGCTCGCGCGCTCGGAACTCCGCCATCAACTCGTCTTCGCGGCGCATTACCGCCGGATGCACCAGGCTGTTCAACCGCTCCAGCCGCTCCGGCGCTCCGAACACCAGCGATGCCAGCGCGCGCCGCTCGATTTTCCCGTCTCCGTCCAGGATCTCACGCCCAAATTCCCGCACCACCTCCGCGTATGCCTCTCCGCCCGGCTCAAGCGCCGCGTGTCCCAGTTCATCCGCCTGAATCAGCAAGCAACCGTACCCCGCCAGCGTCTCACCCACGAAGGACTTGCCGCAAGCCAGTCCCCCCGTGAGGCCTACTTTCAACATATGCCCGGCCGCCGCTCCGCCGCAGCCACCGTGTTCGCCATCAGCATGGCGATCGTCAGCGGCCCCACTCCGCCCGGAACCGGCGTGTACGCTCCCGCTATCTCGGCCACGTCCAGCGGATGAACGTCACCCACCAGCACACTGCCGCGTTTGTCGAATACTCCCATTCTATCGGCGGAATGCCGGAAAATCCGCGCCGCTTCGTCGCGGTTTTCGATGCGGTTGGTCCCCACATCGATCACGGTCGCGCCGGGCTTGATATATTCCCCCGTAATCAACGCCGCCCGCCCCATCGCCACCACCAGAATATCGCCTTCCCGGCACACCGCCGCCAAGTCCCGCGTCTTTGAATGGCAGATCGTCACCGTGGCATGCTCGTGCAACAGTAGAAACGCCACCGGCTTCCCCACGATGTCGCTGCGCCCAACCACCACCGCCCGCTTCCCCGCGATTTCGATCCCGTACCGCTTCAGCAGCTCCAGAATCCCCGCCGGCGTGCACGCCCGCGGACCCGGCAACCCCGCCACCAGCCTACCCACGTTGCACGGATGAAACCCATCCACGTCTTTGGCCGGCTCCACCGCCAGTAGAATTCGCTTGGTATCCACTTGCTTCGGCAGCGGCAACTGCACCAGGATGCCGTCGATATCCGCGCGCTCGTTCAGCCCGCGCACCACCTCCAGCATTTCCTCCGTCGACACCGCATCGGCCGGCGCGATGTTTTCCGAATAGATTCCCAAGTCGTGGCAGGCTTTGATCTTATTGCGAACGTAAATCTCCGATGCCGGGTTGTTTCCCACCAGCACCACGGCCAGGCCCGGCGGGCGGCCGGCAGCCGCCAGCGCCTCGACGCGCGGCTTCAACTCGCTCTTGATCTCATCGCGAACGCGATTCCCATCCAGGATTTGCGCCATTCCTCTTCATCATAACTGCGCCACCGGTGCGCCCGCCTATTGCTTCGCGCTGTGAAATCGTCTATACCGGAATCGGAGAACCTATGATCGCCCTCGCCATCTTACTTCCCCTGGTGATCGCCTGTTTCGGTTTCTGGCTCTGGATGCTCATCGACTGCGCCACCAACGAGCCCGACACCGGCAACAACAAGGTGGTCTGGATCATCATCATCGTCTTTGCGCACATCGTCGGCGCGGTGATTTACTGGATCTGCCGCCGCGATCAGCGCATAGCCGAAGCCGGCCACTAGCAGGCTGCGGAAAAACTGGATTCAGTCTGCAGTAGGGCCAGTGATCCGATCCAAGAACGTGGAAAGTCGCGTTTTCGTAAGTGTTTGAGTGCGCCCACGTTCGCCATTCGGCGGTTTTGGACACACCTCTCCCCCGACTTACGCGGACTGAACTGCCGGCGACAGCAGATTCCGCATCCGCACCAGGTTGTAAG
>PLZX01000330.1 GCA_003152325.1 Bryobacterales bacterium
TCATCGAGACCGCCAGCGCTCCCTCGCAGCTTCAACTGATCGGCGGAGCCCAAGTCCGCCTGGCTGCAGACACACGTGCCACGGTATATCAGAAGAAGCTCATTCTCGAATCGGGCTACGGCCAGATCGAATCGGCTCCGGGTTACGAAGTGGAGGCTCGCTCCCTGCGCGTTTCCGGGTCTCGGGATACCATCACGCGCGTCAAACTGGCGGGTGACGGAAAGGTTATCGTAGCCGCCGTTCGTGGCGCCGTGCGGGTGACGAATTCAACCGGGGTCCTGGTCGCAACCATCGAGGCCGGAGAGAGCCTGGACCTCGAACCCCAGGCCGCCGGCGCATCGGCACCCACCAAAGTGACCGGATGCCTTTTGGAGAAGGCCGGGAAATCGATTGTCGTCGACCAGACGACCAGCGTCGTCCTCGAACTTCGGGGCACGGACCTGGAAAAAGAAATAGGCAACCGGGTGGAAATCACGGGCGTTGCCGAAAACTCGCCCGCCTCTGTGCCGGGAGCCTCTCAGTTGATCCGCGTTGCCGGTCTGAAAGTCGTCGGCAAAGGTGGTTGCTCCTCGATCGCCAGGAAAGTCGGAGCCACCGGCGGCGCTGTCGCTATTGGTGCCGCAGGAACGTCCGCCGGTGCGGCCGGAGCCGGTGCCGCAACCGGAATAGGCGCGGGCACCATCGCCGTCATCGGCGGCGTGGCAGCGGCCGCTACCGTGGGTGGTCTGGCTGCTGCCGGAAGCCTCCCCGGACAGAGTCAGTCTCCGCCTTCCGCGAGCCGCTAACTTTGCAAGAGTTGTTCGTCCTCCTATTCAGGGCTTCGGGCCTCGGTCCGAAGCCCCCTTTTTTAGGGGCTTCACGATCTCCAATACAATATGCGGGCAGAGCCACCCGATACGAAACGGCTGAATCAAACCCAAACCGTTGGTGGCGTACTCCAACAGCGCTCCCACCCCGCGCGGCAGTTTCTCATCAAACAATACCCGCGAAGCAAAACAACGGCCGGAAACTTCCACGTGGCCCTGCATGCCCGGGAACTGACGCAGAATCGACTCCATCCCGGCACGGCTGGTAGTCGCCAGATTGTGCAGCGCGAAATCGCTCGGGCCGAATCGCCGGCCCATCGCGCCATAGACGCCGCCGTAATTCGGCACGCTGATCAAGACCGTGCCTCCGGGGCGGACCAGATCCAGGTGAATCTTCACCAGGGGCAGAGGGTCGTCGAAATGCTCGATCAGGCCGGCACTGTGCACTAAGTCGAAGCTCTCTCGCGAGAACGTGGTGGAGAATAAGTCTTCACACCGCAGGTCCGCTTCCAACCCCAAGGCACGCATCAGTTGGCGGCCCCACTCGATTCCCTGCGCCGAATAATCCATCCCCGCCACTTGCACTCCCTGTGTGGCCACCCACGCCAACATCTTTCCCGGGGCGCATCCCAATTCCACAAACCGCATGCCCGGCTTGAGGTGTCGCCGGAGCAGCCGCATCCGGTCTTGTGTGGTGACAAATAGGCGGCTCGGCAGCCGCATGCTCGGCACCCGCGACCACACTCCATCCCAGTGAGCCACGTTGGTCATGGGTTTCGGCATTTGAGCTCATAGTATCATGCGGACACGAGATCACCGGATCTGTTTATCTGCGAAAAAAGACACCCTACCCCTACAGCAATCCGGCAGACAGTCGATAGTAACTGTGAGCATAAGATGCCTGGCCTGCGGAGATCCAAGGGTAATGATCTGAGTGACTCGCGAATCCTCTGCCGGCCGTGGGTTGCATGGGAATAAACGGAGCTAGGGCATCTAGGCGGAATTACTGAGGTTGAGGTCGAAACATTCACCATGAAATTACTCACGCTTCTTCTCGTGTTGACGCCGACCTGGATCCAAGGCCAGGTGCGCCCCAGCGGCCAGATCGAGCCGTCCACAAATCTCCCTGCACAGAGAATTGGACCCAGAGACCTGATCGCGATTCAGGTGTACGATTCGCCCGAACTGACCCGCACCGTCCGCGTCGGATCTGACGGCAATATTCGCCTTCCGATGTTGAAACAACAGATCAAGGGCGAGGGGCTGATGCCCAACGACCTGGAGGAAGTGATTGCCAAGGCGTTGGCGGAAGAAGATCTGATCGTGGAGCCTTTTGTGACCGTCACGGTCGTCGAGTACAGCAGCCGGCCAATCAGCGTCGCGGGCGCCGTCCGGAGTCCCGTCACCTTTCAAGCCAGCGCTCCCATGACGCTGCTTGAAGCCGTCACCCGGGCAGGCGGATTGACCGAGGACGCCGGTTCCGAGATCCTCATCAGCAAGACCCAAACCGGCCCCTCCGGCCTCCCCACGGCCCTGATCCAAAGGATTTCTGTCAAGGCGCTCATCGACTCCGCCGACCCCGATGCCAATTTGAGACTGACGGGCGGGGAAGAAGTGCGAGTGCCCGAAGCGGGCAGGGTTTTCGTGGTCGGCAACGTCAAAAAGCCCGGAGCTTTCGTAGTGCGGGACGGCTCGGAGACCAGCGTTCTGAAGCTGCTCGCGCTGGCGGAAGGGCTCTCGCCATTCGCAGCAAAACAGGCCTATATCTATCGCACGGAAGGGGCTGGGCCGAAAAATGAAATTCCCATCGAACTGAATAAGATTATGGACCGCAAGGCGGCCGACGCGGCGCTGCTGCCCAACGATGTCCTCTATATTCCGGACAACCGGGGGAGGCGCATTGGGATGGCGGCGCTCGAGAGAATCCTCGCATTTGGCAGTACGGCCGGCGCAACTGCGCTGATCTATGGGCAGGTTGGTCGGTAATAGAACGATGACTGAAAACAATATCCTGGCAAACTTGCCGGCTCCGGTCGCGGATATGCCGGCGCGAAATCTTCCGGTTCCGGCAGATGTCTATCGTGTCCCCGGGTTTGCGCCCGAGCCCGATACCGCGGCGGTGCCGGTTCCGCTTTCACACTACATTTGGATCCTCCGGCGCAACTGGTGGAAGATTCTCTTGTTCGTGGCTTGTTCGGTCACTGCCACGGTGGTCGTCTCCAGCCGCCTGATTCCGATCTATGAGTCCACCACCACCGTGGATATCGACCGGCAGATGCCCAGTGCCATCATCGGGCAAGAGGCCACACGTACCGTTGCCAACGACTCCGATCAGTTCCTGGCCACCCAAGCCAAGCTGATTCAGTCCGACTCGGTACTGCGGCCCGTGGCGCAGCAGTTCAGACTCCTCGAAACCGACGCGGAAAAACCGGACACCGCTTCCGGAACGGCCGACAGCCGGCAGGATGCGCCCGTGCGCCTCAAAAACCTCAAGATCACCCGTCCGCCCAACACCTACCTGCTGCTGATCAGTTATCGCTCCGCCGACTCGCGGCTCGCAGCCGATGTCGCCAACGGCATCGCCCACTCCTATCTGGAACACACCTACGACATCCGCTACAAATCTTCAGCCAGCCTGTCGGCCTTTATGGAAAAGCAGCTCGAGGAACTCAAGGCCAAAATGGAACGTTCCAGTGCCGCTCTCGTACAGTTTGAACGGGAACTCAACGTCATCAATCCGGAAGAAAAAACGAGCATTCTGTCGGCCCGTTTGCTGCAGTTGAACACCGAATTCACGAATGCACAGGCCGACCGCGTGCGCAGAGAGGCCGCTCACAATTCCGTGGCCAGCGGCACCATCGAGGCTGCCCAGGTCTCCAGCCAGGGCGAGTCGCTGAGGAAGCTCTCGGAGCGGCTGGACGAGGAACAGCAGAAGTTCGCAGAAATTAAGGCGCACTATGGTCCAAATCACCCGGAATACAAGAAGGCAGACCTGCAGGTGGCTGAAGTGCAGCAGCAATTACAGCGCACGAAAGACAACATCCGTCAGCGGGTCGACGTGGAGTTCCGCGAAGCGCTCAACCGCGAGTCCATGCTGCGGAAAGCCGTCTCGGAGACCAAGACCGAGTTCGACAATCTGAACGCCCGCTCATTCGAATACCAGTCGCTCAAGCGGGAAGCCGAAGCCGACAAGACACTTTATGAGGAACTGGTCAGAAAAATCAAAGAGGCAACCATCAACTCCGGCTTCCAGAACAGCGCGATTCGCATTGCGGACATGGCCCGGCCCGCTCTGAAGGCCGTGTTCCCGAACCTCAAACTGAATATCCTGCTGGCGTTCCTCTTCTCCATCCTGCTGGCGGTAGCGATCGCAATTGTCGGCGACATCTTGAATAACACCGTTCGCGACCCCGAACAGATCTCGCAAACACTGGCCACCGAGGTAATCGGCACTTTGCCGGCTGTAAAGGAATGGCGTGGAAGAGTTCTTTCTGCGGGAGACCGAAATGCGGCGCTGGTCCCATTGGGCGAGTCTGCCTCAGGCCTTAGCACGTTTGAGGAAGCCATTCGCACGCTACGCAACTCCATTCTCCTGACGGACTTCGACCGCCGCATCCGTTCCCTGATGATCACCAGTTCCGCCCCCTCGGAAGGAAAATCCACCACCGCCGTTCATCTGGCGCTGGCGCACGCACAGCAGGGCCGGCGAACCCTGCTGGTGGATGGCGATCTCAGGCGGCCCAGCATCCATCGCCGGTTCGACATCCCCAGCCTCGTCGGACTCTCGAACGTCCTCACCAACGGAACACCGTGGCGCAGCGTGCTGGTGCATAAGGAAGAGGTCCCGACGCTGGACATTCTTCCGGTGGGACCACCCTCGCGGCGCGCTTCCGACCTGGTGGGCACGAGACTGGCTGAAATCCTGGAGGAAGCTTGTGCGGAATACGATTTGGTGGTGCTTGACTCTCCCCCTCTGCTGGGCTTCCCGGAGCCCTTGCAGATGGCTGCGGCCGTCGACGGCGTCCTGATCGTGGCGGTCGCTGGCCGCACCAACCGCAAGGCCCTGCGTTCCGCCATCAGCACCCTCAATCGTTTGCGCACGAATATCGTCGGCGTCGTGCTGAACGAGGTTCGGGTCGACAGCAGCGACAACTACTACTATCACTACTACCACCCGAAATACTACAAAAACTACCACGACGCTGCGGCCGGATAACGATCCGATACGCTTCGGGTAAGCCATGCTCAACGACACTTCAACGTTGCGGGCAGCAGTGATTCCGGCGGCCGCTCCCGATCGGGGATTCGGACGCTTCGTAACGGTCCGAACCGGAATCCCGCGCTCTACATCGGAGCGACTGCTGCGGGGCGTGGGCTGGAACGCCGCTGGTTGCATCATCGGGCAAAGCGCTTCCTTCGCCGGCTCGGTCGTGGTCGCTCGATGCCTCGGCAAAGAGGTCTTCGGCCAGTTCGCCCTGGTCCAGACGACCGTTGCCGCCTTCTCCACTTTGGCAAGTCTCGGACTGGGGACCACCGCCATGAAGTTCGTATCGGAGTACCGAACTCGCGATCCGGAGAAGGCCGGAATCATCCTGGGTCTCTCATCTCTCGTGGCGTTTGTGGCGGCGGCCCTATTCTCAGCAGCTTTGGTTTTGTGTGCACGGTGGCTGGTAGTAGGAAGCGCCGGCACGCCCGTCTTGGCCGCTGCCATGCGGCTGAGCGCGCTCTACCTGTTCTTCATCACCGTGAACGGCTATCAGATGGGGGCGCTATCGGGCCTGGAAGCCTTTCGAGGGATCGCTAGCATCAACGTGGCGTATGGGTTAGCAACGCTGGTGTTGACGTGGGCCGCCAGCCAGTGGTTCGGTCTCTGCGGCGCGACCCTGGCTCAGGGCTTGAGCGCCGCACTGCTGTGGGTCCTGTACCACTACACCTTGAAAGCCGAATGCCGGCGCCGGAATATCGTAGTGACCTATCGCGGGGTTTGGAACGAGCGGTCGGCTCTTTACCGGTTTTCTGTTCCGACCACAACCGCCTGGATGATCTCTTCGCTAGCCGTCTGGTGGTCGAACGCGGCGCTCGCCAGGGCCAGCGGCTACGCCGGGTTGGCCGTGTTCAGCGCCGTGAACAACATGCGCCTGATGGTCCTGTTCATGCCGCTCATCATCGGGCGCGTCACTGCTCCGTTGCTGAATAACATGCTGGCCGCCGGAGATTTGTGGGGTTACCGCAAAACGTTTTGCGGGTCGGTCGCCCTGAATGGAAGCACGGCTATCCTGGCAGCCACCGTACTGGCGCTCGCCGGCCGCTACGTCCTTCATCTGTTTGGCAAGGGATTTGCCGGCTCGTCCGCCCTGATTCTGCTCCTGCTGGGCGCGGCTGCCCTGGAAGTCATCGCCAGCAGCCTCTATCAAGCTGTATTCGCCGGATCAAGCCTTTGGCGCCAGGTCGTCATCAACGGAGTCTGGACCGTAGTTCTGGTCGCCACCCTGCAACTCACCGTTTCGCGGCACGGCGTATCCGCGCTGGCTCTCGCGTACCTGGCAGCCTGGAGTTCTTCGGTGATCCTGTACGGCGCCGAAGCATGGCGACGCCTCAAACAGTTGGAATTCCGGAGATCCCAAGCCTTGGAGAGAACACTGTGCAACCGATGATGTGCGCGGATTTCCCGTTGGCGGAAAAGGGGCTCCGAATCGCCTCGGCCCGGCGCGCGATTTGCTGTACTCACGCATTCTTCCTGTTTAGTCTGATTGCCGCCGGTGTCGCGGCTTCCCTTGGAGATCTAGACGCCGAAGCTACGTTGCCGGTGGCCGGCCTGGTCTTTGTGGCGCTGGCCTTATGGACCGTATGGTCCTGGTTCAAACTGCACGGGACGCTGCTTGAGCCCTACGGATTGTTCCTGATGTCGAGTTGGACATTCAACGGCGGACAGGTATTCCTCGAAGTGCTCCACCTGAATAACAACGGGGTCTTGGGCGGCGTATTCAGTCCCTTCACCACCCTGAAAACCGAATACCTGGTGGCGCTCGCGATCTGTGCCCTGCACATGGGCGCTCTGTGGGCATCGCGCACCGGACAGTCGGCACCCAGGGCCAACCTGTGGCCGGGCACCGCGCACCAAGACCTTGCCTGGCACACTCGCTGGGTAGGCTGGTTCCTGCTGCTGGTTTCCATCGGTCCGGCCATCTGGGTCTTCTGGGACGCCGGGCAGACGGTGCTCTCGGGGGGCTACCTGTCGCTCTATCAGCGAACTTTCGATATTGGGCTCGCCACTGGCCCCCGGGTGTTGGCTAACTTTCTCATACCGTCCGCTTTGTTGCTTCTAGCCGGGAGTAAAGCCAAGAGGACTGGCGTGGTCATTTCCGCAGCGATCACCGTCACCGGTTCACTGGCGATGTTCTTTCTCGGCGGCCGCGGCGCCGCGGCCACAGCGCTGGTCGCTTACGTCTGGCTGTACTCCCGTACCATTCGCCCCATCCCGGCAAGACTGTTGATCCTGCCCGCTCTCCTCCTCGGCTTCGTGGTTTTCCCCCTGGTGCGGGTGGTCCGCGACGCTCGCGGACTCGACCGCACTTCCGTGGATTTCGTGTCGAGCGCCTGGTCGGCGATTGACAATCCGGTGGTTGGGACGCTGGCGGAAATGGGCTATTCGATGAGCACGGTTGCCTATACCCTGGAGCTGGTTCCCACCGCGCGGCCCTTCGATGGAGGCGTGAGCTACCTTTATGCGTTGCTCGCCGGATTCCCGAACGTGGCTTGGAGTGTTCACCCCACCACTGCGCATGGCACCCTGTCCGCCTGGCTGGTATACACCGTGATGCCTTACGCCGCCGCTCAGGGCAGCGGCTTGGGGTACTCCTTCATCGCGGAAGCGTATGAAAACTTCGGTTGGATCGGTGTTCCGCTGGTGCTGCTGGTCTTCGGATGGATTGCAGGCAAGCTTTCGGAAGCCGTCCGCGGCCGAAGTGATCCCGCGATTCTGGCGCTGGCCGCCACGCTGCTTCTGACTGCGATCCTCTATGCGCGCGCCGAGACGGCGGACCTGGTACGCAACGCGTGCTGGTATGCGATCGTGCCCTACCTGTTGGTTCGGCTTCTCTCGGGGGTTCGCCAATGATACCGGCGGTCGAAATCTGTCCTTTCGTGCCTCTCGGCCCCGGCACTCGGAAACACACCACCCGGATCTTGCATGTCGTCGGCGCCATGAACCGCGGTGGAACGGAAACATGGCTTGTGGATCTGCTGTCTCGCACCGACCACACCCACTTTCAACACGATTTATTGGCCCATGCAAACGGGGCCGCTGGACTGGATGAGGCTGTCAAGGCCACTGGCGCGCGGCTCATCCAGGCGCCCGAAAGCAGCCGTCCGTGGAGCTATTCGGCGAAGCTCCGCCGAGTGATCGAAGAGCACGGCCCCTATGACGTGGTTCACGCCCACCTTCACCACTTCAGCGGTCTGGTTTTGCGCAGTGCCGCACATGCCGGCGTCCCGGTTCGTATCGCGCACAGCCATTCGGACACCCGATCGATCGACGGGCGGGCGAATCCGGCCCGCCAACTCTTTCTTCGTCTGGCAAAGCACTGGATCCGGCGGTATGCCACGCGGTGTCTGGCAGTCAGCCGTCCCGCCGCGGCGAGCCTGTTCGGGGAAGCTTGGGAATCCGATCACCGCGTTTCGGTGGTTTACTGCGGCGTCGCCCTGGAAAAATTCGCCCGGCTGAACCTGAACCGCGACGCCTTCCGCCACAGCCTCGGCATTCCCGCTGACGCACGTGTCTTTGCTCACGTAGGACGGTTCGCCGAACCGAAGAACCATGCCTTTCTCATCGAGATTTTCAGCCGCATCGCGCAGTTGGAGCCCAACGCCTGGTTCGCGCTGGCGGGGGACGGCCCGTTGCGGCCCCAGATCGAAGTCTGGGCAGACCGGGCCGGAATCGCCCATCGCACTTTGTTTCTGGGAATGCGAAACGATGTACCGCAACTGCTGGGCGGTCTGGTCGATGTCCTGCTGCTTCCCTCTCTTTGGGAGGGCCTGCCGATTACACTGATCGAATCTCAAGCGGCCGGGGTCCGTGCTTTATATTCCGACTCGATCACCAGCGAAGCCGAGGAGTTGCCGCAACTGTTGCGAAGGGTTTCGTTGCGGGAGCCGGCGGGTGCGTGGGCCGTCGAAGCGGTCTCGATGGCGAAGTCGCCGCCCGTGATCCCGGGTCGGGATCGGCTTACTGGCAGCCGCTTCGATATCCGTGCATGCGTCGCCAAGCTGGAGGAGATCTATTCGAGCGCTCCGCGCCTGGGGGCGGAATGATACAAGTCTCGATCGGGTTACCGTTCTTCAACAACCAGAAGACGCTGGCGGATGCCATTCGGTCGGTCTTTGCGCAAACCCTGCGCGATTGGGAACTGATCCTGGTCGACGACGGCTCAACCGACGGTTCTCTGGCGCTGGCGCAACGCATTCGCGATCCGCGCGTGCGCCTGGTTAGTGATGGTGTGAATCGCGGCCTGTCGCCCCGGCTGAACCAGATCGCTGCTCTGGCGCGCGGCCGATACGTGGCACGCCTGGACGGCGATGACATGATGCATCCGGAGCGACTGGAGCGCCAGATCGCCGTGCTCGAAGGCAACCCCGGCGTCGATATGGTCGGCACTGCGATGTATTCCCTGGACCGGAGCGACCGCCCGCGCGGCATACAGGGCCTCGCTCGCGGGAACACCCGCCCGATCTCGATGTTGACGCGGGCCCTCCTGCTCCACGCAACCATTACGGGTCGCACCGAATGGTTCCGGCATCATCCCTATGATGAGTGCCGCCGCCGCTCCGAGGATCGCGAACTGTTTATCAGGACCTTCCGCAATCTGTCTTTCGTTCACCTCGCCGAAGGCTTGTACTTCTGCCGCGAGGAACTTTCGGTCCGTCTCGACAAGTACCTTGAAAGTTGCCGGGAAGCTCGCTCCATTTTTCGTCAATACGCCCCGGAGATGGTTGGCCGGCCGTGCGCGGCCGCCCTCTGTCTGGCCTCCTGGCTCAAGGGAGAGATCTATCGGCTGTGCATCCGCCTCCATGCCGAGCAGTACCTGGTGCGAAGACGGAACACCCCGCTGACCGAGGAACAAGCCGGGGTAGCAGCAGAAATCATCGAGCGAATTCGGGCCATGCCAGTCCCGGGCCTCCCATCGATATCCGGTCACTTTGATGCGGCGAAGAAATGGGCCTTCAGTTCGCGCTCCGATTTGCCGATAGATCATTGTGCGGGCCTGACCGAACGCGGCCCTGTGGCTTAGATATGGAAGATTCTCTCCTGCAAACGCGACTTGCGGACCGTTCGCCCGGCTGCTGGTCAGGAAGCTTCAGCTCGCTATTCCGCAAGCTGATCGCGAGCCAGATTCGCCTCACCCGGAAATTTGACGAACTCTTGTCCAGCCAGCTCCGCATCGACGGAAACGCGGACTTTATCGATAACCTGGTCCCCCAATACACCCTTGCCGGCGCAGTCGTCTATGACGTAGGCGGCGGCAAGAATCCCCTCATCGACGCGGAGCGCAAGGCTCAACTTGGCCTGGACATCGTTGGACTGGATATTGATGCCGAGGAACTGGCGGCGGCCCCTCCAGGCCGCTACAACCACACCATCTGCGCCGATATCGTCAGTTACCGCGGCACCCGGGATGCGGACCTGGTGATCTGCCAGGCTCTCTTGGAGCACGTGCTCGACACAGGCCAGGCGCTTGAAGCCATCGCGAGCATCCTTAAGCCAGGCGGACAGGCACTGCTTTTCGTGCCGTCCCGCAATGCCGTCTACGCAAGAATCAATCTTCTCCTTCCGCAAAAACTGAAGCAGCGCATCCTCTATGGCATTTATCCCCACATGAGACGCTCCCAGGGTTTTCCGGCCCACTACGACCGCTGCACTCCGGCTGCGCTTGAAACATTGGCGCTCCACAAAGGCCTGCGCGCAGTCGAACGGCGGGCCTATTTCCAGAGCGACTACTTCCGCTTCTGTTTCCCCATCCATGCCTTATGGCGTTTTTGGGTCCTGCTGTTCCGGAGTCTCAACGGAGACCAGGCGGCCGAAACCTTTTCGCTGGTTCTTCGCAAAGAGGAAGGAGCGGCCAGCTAGGAACACATGGAAAACCGGGTAGTCGTCTTTGGCATGAACAGCGCTTTCGCGGTTCGGCAATTCCTGCCGGAAATTCTGGCCGCCGTGCAGCAACGCGGATTCGAAGCCGTTGTCGCGGCGCCACAACCTCCGCAGCCCGCGGACTTCCAGACATCGTTCCCCGGGGTGAGGTTCCGGCATGTGCCCATGAGGCGGGAGATCTCTCCCCTCTCGGACATCGGAACACTGTGTCGGCTCTGTTCCCTTTTGAGGTCGCTCCGGCCGGCGCTGACCAACATGAGCACTCCTAAGATGGGGCTGATCGGCGGTCTGGCCGCCTGGATCGCCCGGGTGCCCCACCGGATCTACACCCTGCGCGGGTTGCGGTATGAAACCGCTCGTTCCTGGAAGAGGCACCTGCTGATTGCCTGTGAGAAAATAGCCTGCGCTTGCGCCCACCAGGTGATCTGCATCAGCCGGAGCGTCCAACAGACCGTCATAAAGGAAGGTATCGCACCCGTGGGCAAGCTGGTTCTGCTCGGCGAAAGAGTCAGTGAGGGCATCGCCATCGAGCCAGAGCCCGAAATCCGTGGACGCGATCCGGTCCACCTGCTGCGAAGACAACTACGGATTCCGGAAGAGGCCGCCGTAATTGGTTTTGTCGGACGGTTGACCAGAGACAAGGGAATCTGCGAACTGGTCCAGTGTTTTCAGATTCTCCAACGCGAGGGGCGCGCCGTTCATCTCCTGTTGCTGGGCGATTTCGAATCCGGCGACCCCGTGGACCGGGAAACCGTCGAATGGATTTTCACCAACCCCGCGGCGCATTGGCTCGGCTTCATCCCCGACCCGAAGCCCTACTACCGCCTGATGAGTGCGTTTGTGTTTCCTACCTACCGGGAAGGGCTTGGGAAAGTGCTGCTGGAAGCCGCCGCCGCTGGCGCTCCTGTGGTATCGACGGAGGTCACCGGGGTGGTCGACATCGTCCAGGACGGGCTGACCGGTATCCTGGTGCCGCCCGGCGACGCTCCTGCCCTCGCCCGTGCCGTGGGGCGGCTGCTGGACGAGCCGGAAATGGCCGCGCGGATGGCGCAGGCGGCGCAGCACATGCTTCGCGAGCACTTCGATAACTCCTTCTATCTGGCGCGGCTCGGAGAAATGATCGAGTCCATGGCTGCCGCAGACCGCCCGCACGCAAGCCGGCCGCCCCTTGAAGAAGTCCGGCGCCGATGAGGAATCTTGCATGTACTCACTCTGCTTTCTCGCCACTGCATCGTGTCTGCTGTGCCTGCTGCTGACACCGCTGGCCCGCGATTGGTCGGCGCGTCTCGGCCTGGTGGATCGACCCGACCGTTGGCGGAAGACTCATCGGGAGGCCACGCCTCGCACCGGTGGCGTCCCCATCCTGATTTCTTACGTCGCGTCGTACGCCCTGCTGCTTCTGTCGCCCCTCCGGGCCGGCGGCGTAATCCAGGGCAACATGGGCGCGATCGCCGGCCTGCTGCCGCCGGTCGGCCTGGTTTTCGTTACCGGCCTCATCGACGACTGGCTCAGCCTCAAACCCTGGCAGAAATTTCTCGGCCAGTTGGTGGCGGCGGCTTGGGCATATCAGGCCGGAGTCCGCTTTGTGAGCGTCGTCGGACACCCCCTGCCGTCCTGGTGTGGCTGCCTGATGACCATTGCGTGGCTGGTGCTTTGCTGCAATGCGTTCAACCTGATCGACGGCGTCGACGGGCTGGCTACCGGCGTCGGCCTCGCCGCCACTCTCACTACTCTCATCGCCGCCCTGCTTCATGGCGACGTCATGCTGGCGCTCGCCACCGCNNGCCGCCCCCGGCCTGGGATTCGCCGCACCCGCCATGGCCCTCGCGTTGCCGCTTCTCGAAGTCTGTCTTTCGGTGGTTCGCCGGTTCCTGGCCAGCGAGCCCATCTTTGAGGGAGACCGCGGGCACATCCACCACCGCCTCCTGGAATTCGGTTTCACTCCCCGCCACGTGGCACTCCTGCTCTACGGCGTCTGCACCGTGGCCGCGATTCTCTCTCTGCTGCCCAGCGTGGTGCGGCAACAATACGCCGGCGTAGTGGTGGTAGCTTTCGGCCTGGCCACATGGCTCGGTGTGCATTGCCTGCGCTACGTGGAGTTTGAAGCCGCCAGCCGCTTCGTGTGGAACAGGCTGCGTCCCATGCTGCGCGGCCATGTGCAGTTGGAGCGTTTGGAGCGCTCGCTGCGGTCGGCCTCCACCATCGGGCAGTGCTGGGACGCCGTGGAAGACGCCGCGCGCTCCCTGGGATATAGCGAGGTCAACGCGCGTCTCGCCGAGACGCCCTACGCCACCACATCCCCGGCCGCTCGCCGGGGTACTTATTGGCAAATGCGGCTCAACCTGCCCGGAAACGATTACGTCAACATCACGCAGCGCGACGGGGCCGCCAGAAACCCAATCCTCGTAATCCCGTTCGTCGAGCTCTTGAGCCGGATCCTCCCGGCGAAACTCGAGAACATGCAGACTCAGTGGCCAGCCAGGGCGCCACAGAACTCCAGCACCACTACCGTAATGTCGTCCGACTGGGCCACACCTTCCGTGAATCCAGCGACGCCTTCCTGAATCGCGTCGTGGATCGCGGTGCAGGATTCCGTAGCGTGGGCCTTCGCGATTTCGAGCAGCCGTTTCTTGCCAAAAAACTCCGCCGCCCCGTTTTGCGCTTCGGTCACCCCGTCCGTGTAGATGATCACCCGGTCTCCGGCGGACAGTTGCTGTTCCGCCACAGTGAACTCAGCGGCCTCCAGCAAACCCACCGGCATGCCCGTGGCCTCGAGCTCCATCGCGATCCCCTCCGCCCGCACCACCAGCGGCGGGCAGTGGGCCGCATTCACGTAGCTGAGGCGTCCACTCTCGTTGAGCAGGCAATAAAAAACCGTGGCGTACTTCTCGCCGCCCGTTCGATCGATGAGGAAGCGATTCAACCGCGCCATGCGCCGTCCCATGCTCCCCGGATGGTCGGTAGCCGTGATCAGCGCGCCTTGCAGCAGTGAAGCCAGCAGCGCGGAGCTCACTCCCTTCCCCGAGACGTCCGCCACCACTGCCGACCAGCAGTCCGCGTGCACCGGGGTCACGTCGAAGTAGTCCCCACCTACTTCGTGCGAAGCCAGGCTGCTGCCCGCCGCCCGCAACCAGCCCGTCGCCGGCAACTTGCCCGGAAGCAGGCTCTGCTGGATGGTTCGCGCCAGCCGGAGCTCCTCTTCCATCGTCTGCTTCGTCCGTTCCTCCACCAGCAGACGCGCATTCTCAAGCACGGTGGAGGCTTCAATTGCCAGGGTCTGCAGCAGCTCGCGATTGCCCCCCGTCATATCGGCCGCCGCCAGCCGGGAATCCATGTAGAGCACGCCCACCGTTTCCCCACCCGTCGAAAGCACGCTGGTGGCGTCGCCCTGCCCGGTCCGAATGCGCACCAGGGGGACGCAAATTACGCTCCGCAGCTCCAGGTCCACGACGCTGTTTTGCGGCGTTGTTTCGTCGGCGCTCAGCGGGTCGAAGTTCATGTACAGCAGTTCCCGCCTGTGCTCCAGCGCGCGCCGGATCACCTCTCGCGGCACCCGCAAGTCGGTCTCGTTCAGGTGGTGCCCGCGCTTGTGGCGCGCGATCCGCGTCTCCAACCCCGCCCCCGCGCGCAGCATCAGGAACCCGCGTTCCATGCCTGTAATCGTCAGAGCCGTATCCACGACCGACGCGAGTACATCGTCCACCGAAAACGAACTCTGCACCGTGCGGGCCAGGTCCAGGATGGCGCGCAGTTTGCCCAGGTTGCCGCCCGCGCCCGGCCCCGCCGTCTTCTCCGGCGCCGCCATGTGTTCCATCAGGCGTTTCAGCTCAGCGCCTTCCAGCGCGAAAATCAGTTGGTAGGAATCCTGGGCGCCAAATTCGATCTTGTCGGAATTGCGCAGCATGTGCCGCTTCACGCGCTGCCCGTTGACGTAGGTGCCGTGGCGGCTGCCGCAATCCTCCAGCCAATATTCGCCGCCCTCAGCTACGATCCGGGCGTGCGTGCGGGAAACCCGGCTATCCCGAATGATGAGGTTGTTCTCCGGCTGCCTCCCAATCTGAAACGGCAGTGGATCGAGCGGCGCCCGCGCACGATGTCCGTTCGGATCGATTACTACCAAGGAAGCCGCCGGAACTGGGGATGCTGAGGCCGCAGACACAGGTCCGCCTAGCCGCGCCGCGGCCGGGTTTTCGCCCTGGCCGCNNCGCAGCGTCTGGCAGTGCGCGCAATAACCGCCTACTTCCGTGCGCGCCAGCAGCACTTGGAAGCCGAAGTGGCTTTCAATCTGCTTGCGCAGCCGTTGCAGCGGCTCGCCAAAAAACTCTTCCACCTTGCCGCAACGGAGGCAGATGACGTGCGCATGTTCCTGCTTGAGGCGCGTTTCGTAGTAGTGCTGGTCGCCCCCGTAGTGCATCAGGTCCAGCTCGTCCACCAGGCCGCCCGCCTTCAGCATCTTGATGGTGCGATAGACCGTCACCCGGTTCAGCTTCGGGTCCTTTTCCTTAGCCAACTGGTAGAGCCGCTCGGCGTCCAGGTGCTCGCCGGTCTTATCGATCAGCTCGAGCAGAATCTGCCGCTGCCGCGTCAGGCGGACGCCCCGTTCCTTCAACGAACCTTCTATTGAGTCGAGCGCCATATGGAGGACTTTCCAATTCTAGCAAGCCTGTGCCGGGCCTGAAGTCGCACTCGCCCTGCTACAATTCGGCTTCATGTTCCGCAAGGTCCTGATTGCTAATCGCGGCGAGATTGCCGTTCGCGTGCTGCGCACCCTGCGCGAGATGGGCATCGCGTCGGTGGCGGTCTACTCGGATGCCGACCGCACCTCCAAACACGTGCGCATGGCCGATGAGGCCGAACACGTCGGCCCGTCGCTCTCGAGCGATAGCTATCTCCGCATGGACCGCATCCTCGACGCGGCTCGCAAACACGGCGCGGAGGCGATTCATCCGGGCTACGGATTCCTCAGCGAGAATGCCGATTTCGCCGCCGCCTGCGAAGAGGCCGGCATCGTTTTCATCGGCCCGTCGGCGCATTCCATCCGCATGATGGGGTCGAAGACCGCCGCCCGGCAGACCGCCATCGCCGCCGGCGCGCCCGTCGTACCCGGCACCGATCACGGCGTGACCCTTGAGGAAGCCCGCGAGTTCGCAGCCGCCAACGGCTACCCCATTCTCCTGAAAGCGGTCGCGGGTGGCGGGGGCAAGGGCATGCGCCGGGTGGATCGCCCGGCCGATCTCGAGTCCGCTCTGCGCAACGCTGCGAGCGAGGCCGAGCGCTCTTTCCGCAACGCCGAGGTCTACGTCGAAAAGCTCATCGAGCACCCCCGCCACATCGAAATCCAGCTCATGGGCGACCAGCACGGCAACATGATTCACCTGGGCGAGCGCGAATGCTCCATCCAGCGCCGGCACCAGAAAGTAATCGAGGAATGTCCCTCGCCATTGGTCGAGCAGCACCTCGAAATGCGCCACGCTATGGGCGAAGCCGCCATCCGCGCGGCGCGCGCCGCTGGCTATTACAACGCCGGCACAGTCGAATTTCTGGTGGACCAGGATCACCGCTTTTACTTCCTGGAAATGAACACGCGCCTTCAGGTGGAACATCCCGTCACCGAACTCGTCACCGGTCTCGACCTGGTCAGGCTCCAAATCGAAATCGCCGCCGGAAGCCGCCTGCCGCTCACCCAGCAGCAAGTGTCGTGGCGCGGCTCCGCCATCGAGTGCCGCATTTACGCGGAAGATCCGTATAACGATTTCCTCCCATATCCCGGCAAGATCACTCGCCTCAGCCGCCCTCTTGGTCCCGGCATTCGCGTGGATGGCTGCATCTATGCCGGCTGGACCGTCCCCATGGAGTACGACCCCCTGCTCGCCAAACTGGCCGTCTGGGCCGGCACGCGCGCGGATGCCACCGCCCGCATGGTTCGCGCGCTGCGCGAGTACGACGTGGGCGGCATCCGCACCAACATCGGATTCTTCCGGCAAATTCTGGAAGACCCCGAATTCCGCGCCGGCAACCTTCATACGGGATTCATCGAGGAGTTCTTCGAGCACCACCAGCGCCCCAAGCCGTCCGCCGATCTGGGGGCCGTCGCCGCTTTGGCGGCCGCCATCCACAGCCAGTCGCGCGGCGCCACCGCCGCGGCCCAGCCGGATGCCCCGTCGAGCGCCTGGCGCAGGGAAGGAAGGAGCGGCCTGCTGCGATGAAACTCGAGCTCAAGATCGACGGCGTAGATCAGCCCATCGAACTTCTGCGGAACGGTCCCGACTGCCGCTTCCGCCTCGGTGAAACGCCGGAGCGCGCCGCACACGTGGAAATTCCCGAACCGGGAATGTATTCAGTCCTGCTTGATGGCATGAGCTACGATACCAGCGTCGAAGAGGCTCCCACTGGTTTAGTCGTCGTGGTGGATGGGCAGCGCTTCGAGATTGAAGTGCGCGACCCACGCCGCTGGACGCGCGGCGAAAGCGCCGCCGGTGGAGAAGGCCTGCAGACGGTTCTCGCCCCCATGCCCGGCAAGGTGGTCCGCGTGCTCATCGCGGCCGGCGACGCGGTCGAAACCGGCCAGGGCCTCATCGTGGTGGAAGCCATGAAGATGCAGAACGAAATGAAGGCGGCCCGCGCCGGGCGCGTGCTCTCCGTCGCGGTCAAGGAAGGCGCCACCGTCTCCGCCGGCGAGATCCTCGCCACCATTGAATAGCCGCGCTCATCGCCTCTTTCTCCGACATCCATGGAGACATGCGGTTATAATCATCTCCATAAGGGAGGATTTTTATGGCAAAGGACAGAAGTCCAAAAAAGGAAGTAAAGAAGCCCAAAAAGAACAAGAAGTAAACCGGGCCGGGTAACCGGCCTTCATATGTCCGGCGCGGGCGGGACCTTTCATGAAGTTCCGCCCGCGGCTACAGGAGCCATCATGCGCACTCAGTGGGTAGCTAAACGGAAAGACGACCAGATTCGCACTCAGATGCACTACGCCCGGCAGGGCGTCATCACCGAGGAAATGCACTTCATCGCGCAACGCGAGAAAATTGCGCCGGAACTCGTCCGCTCGGAGACCGCCCGCGGCCGCATGATCATCCCGGCCAACGTCAACCACACCAACCTTGAGCCCATGTGCATCGGGGTCGCGTCTACGTGCAAAATCAATTCGAACATCGGCAACTCCGCGGTACTCTCCAACGTGGATGGCGAGCTCGAGAAGCTCCAATACTCCATTAAGTACGGCGCCGATACCGTGATGGATCTTTCCACCGGCGGCGATATTCCGGCTATTCGCAAGGCCATCATCGCGGCATCGCCGATCCCTATTGGCACCGTGCCCATCTATGAAGCGCTCTCGCGAGTGCGGCGCATCGAAGACCTCAGCCGCCAGGTAATGCTCGAAGTCATTGAGGAGCAGGCCGAGCAGGGCGTCGATTATATGACCATCCACGCCGGCGTCCTGGTGCAGCACATTCCGCTCACCACCAAGCGCGTCACCGGTATCGTCAGCCGCGGCGGCTCCATCCTGGCCGAATGGATGGTCAAGAACCACAAGCAGAATATGCTCTATGAGTGCTTCGAAGATATCTGCAAAATCTTCCAGAAGCACGACGTCAGCTTCTCCCTGGGCGACGGCCTGCGCCCCGGCAGCGTGGCCGATGCCAGCGACGAGGCACAATTTGCCGAGCTGAAAACTCTCGGCGAGCTCGCCAAAAAAGCTTGGGAATACGACGTCCAGGTGATGATCGAAGGCCCCGGCCACATCCCCATGGACCAGATAGAACTGCAGGTCAAGATGGAAAACGAAATGTGCTACGAGGCGCCGTTCTATACCCTCGGGCCGCTGGTCACCGACATCGCTCCCGGCTTTGACCACATCACCTCGGCCATCGGCGCTGCGATGATCGGCTGGTACGGCGCGTCCATGCTCTGCTACGTCACGCCCAAAGAGCACCTCGGCCTGCCCAACCGCGACGATGTCAAGGCCGGCCTCATCGCTTACAAGATCGCCGCGCACGCCGCAGATATCGCCCGCCACCGTCCCGGCGCCCGCGACCGCGACGACGCTCTCTCCCGCGCCCGCTACACCTTCGACTGGAACCGGCAGTTCGAGCTCTCGCTCGATCCCGAAACCGCGCGCTCCATGCACGACGAAACTCTGCCCGAAGACGGCTTCAAGGACGCGCACTTCTGTTCCATGTGCGGCCCCAAGTTTTGCTCGATGAATATCTCCGCAAAGGTGGAGACCTTCACAGCCGAAGACGCCGCCGCGGTAGTCAACGGCACTGCTGTGGAGCCTATCGTACAGATCTCCGGCAGCAATTAGACCAGTCCATTGCTTTGCGGAACCCGCAGTGGTATCCCTCGGTTAGGAGGAAGCCATGAGACGTCTCATCGTGTATTGCTTCGCACTCTCGTTCGCGATCGCTTTGTCGGTGGTCCCCACGCCCGCGGCACAAAAAAGCCGGGCGGCTGACAAGTCCGCGGCGCAATCGTCTCCAGATTACATCACGCGCGAAGTCCGTCATGAACTGATCATGTTGCCGGAGTACGGGGTCTTCGACAACCTGGCCTTCCGCGTGGACGGCACCAACGTGACTTTGCTCGGCCAAGTCACTAAGCCCATCCTCAAGAGCGATGCGGGCAACGTCGTGAAGAGGATCGAGGGTGTTACCAAGGTCGACAACCAGATCGCGATCCTGCCGCCGTCGTCTATGGACGATGGGATCCGCATGGCCGAATACCGCGCTATCTACAGTGAGTCCAGTCTGCTCCGTTACGCCATGCAGGCCGTGCCGCCCATTCACATCATCGTCGATACCGGCAAGGTAACGCTGGAGGGCGTGGTGGCGACGCAGAGCGACAAGGATCTCGCCAACCTGCGCGCCGGCACCGTGGGCGGCGTCTTTTCCGTGACCAATAATCTGCGCGTGGAGGGCAAGTAACGCCCTATTGTGGCTTCGCCGCTACCCAATATCCCGGGCGCGTATCGCACTTGTAGTCGTGCCCGATCACGATCACTGAGATCTGGTGGAAGCCGCCTTCCG
>PLZX01000377.1 GCA_003152325.1 Bryobacterales bacterium
GACGCCAAGATGTGGGACAACGTGGCGGAGGTGATCGACAGCTTCGAGCGGGACGATTTCGTGAAGGTCAAGGGCATGATCCAGATCTTCCACAACCGGCCGCAGATGACCATCCACAAGCTGCGCCGGATGGACGACAGCGAAATCGATTTCAGCGACTACTTCCCCTCTTCGCGGCGCGACCCGGACGAGATGTGGGCGGAACTCTCGGGAATTGTCGCCGGGGTGACGAATCCGCATCTGAAGGGGCTGCTGGAAGCGATGTTCGGCGACGAAGACATCGCGCGGCGTTACCGCCGGGCGCCGGCGGCCAAACAGATCCACCATGCGTTTTTGGGTGGCCTGATCGAGCACGTGCTCTCGGTGGCCGCGCTGGCGCGGATGACCGCCACGCACTATCCGAATATCGATTACGACCTGCTGATTACGGGCGTGCTGCTGCATGACATCGGCAAGATTTACGAGCTGAGTTACGAGCGCGGGTTTTCCTACTCGGACGAAGGCCAACTGCTGGGTCACATCAACATTGCGCAGCGGATGGTGGGGGATAAAGTGCGCGGCCTGCCGGGGTTTCCGCCGGAACTGCGGGCGCTGGTGGAGCACATGGTCCTGAGCCATCACGGGCATCTGGAATTCGGCTCGCCAAAGTTGCCGCAGTTTCCGGAGGCGCTGCTGCTGCACTACCTGGATGACATGGATTCCAAAATGGAATGCATGCGGGCGTTGATCGAAAACGACCGGCAGGTGGAAGGCTGCTTCACCGTGTACAGCACCGTGCTGGAGAGGCCGGCGTTGAAGAAAGACCGCTTTCTGAAGGGCGAACCGGCGCCCGAGCCGCAGCCGCAACCGACGGAACGCGCGGCGGAGCCGGATAGCGGGTTTGCGGGCAAATTGAAACAGGCGCTGCAGCCCGCCTCCCGCGGCCAGGAGAGCTGATGCCGCGCCACGCCCGCGAGGTGCCGCCGCCGCTCGAACTGATGTGCCTGCGCGCGCTGTGGTCGCTCGAAGAAGGCAACGTCAAGGCGGTGCAGCAGGTAGTGGCGCAAACGCGCCCGCTGGCTTACACCACCATCATGACGGTGCTCGACCGGCTGGTACGCAAAGGGATTCTGGCGCGCCGCAAAGTGGGCCGCTCTTTTGTCTACGTGCCGCAATCCTCGCGGGACACCATGCGGCGCGCGGCGGTGCGGGAACTGCTGGAGGGCTACTTCGACGGCTCGGAAGAGGAACTGCTCCGGTTCCTGCGCGGCGACGGGCAACCGGCGGTACCGCGGAGAGAGTCCGACGAGCGGATTGACACGGTGCTGCTGTAGCCGGGTCCGTCGCCAATCCGACACAGGAGTAGGCTGCCGAACACAGTGCCCGTGAACCCCACCTCGCAAAATCAGGCTTTCCCTTCTGGTCTTTCGCATGCAAGGAGTGTCTGAAGAAGAGGAGGACTGCCCCTATGCGGAACTGGACGCGCTGTTCCGGTGTCTACAGCAACATGCTTCGCTTGCCGCTGTTTCTGGTCTGCTCGTTAGCCGTCCTGGCGCAACAACGGCCGCAGCAGGATCCATTGGACGGGGCGATCCAGGCGGTCTGGCAGGCGCGCAATGACGGCCGTTTCCAGGAAGCCGCTGCCGGCAGGGAGCGGGCGCGTGTCCTCTTACAGCGCATGCCGGCCGATTCGCCGCGGTTCGCCGGCTGGGCACCGCAGGTGGCGCAGCTTTATCAAAACTCGGGTATGAACGCCCAGGCGCGAGCGATTCTACAAGAAGCGCTTGCCCGCACGGGTCCGCTGGGAGACTCGCATCCATCCCACATCGCGATGTTGGGTGCGTTGGGGGAGTCCTGGCGGCAGGATGGCAACCTTCTGAAGGCCGTGGGATATCTGGAACAGGCAGCGACGGCACAGGCAGCCGCGCCTCCGGTGGCGCCGTCGCAAACCGTCATGCGAGGCGTCATGGTGTCTATGAGTCGCGTCTCGTATGCCGGTAATGCCGGCGGAGGTTATTTCGGAAGCGCCATCTACGCCTACACCCGCCTGGCCGACCTCTATCAGCAACTCGGCCGGCCGGATGCGGTAGCTGCCATCGCGGTGAAGGTCCGCACGCTCGCCGCGAACGACCAATCGGCGCTGGCGCGATTTTACGAGCAGCACGGGCAGGTTGACGAAGCCGCCGCCATCTATAAGAAGCTGGCCGAGCAGGCCGCGGACCCGCAAGCCAAAGCCAACGCCTGGCAGTCGCTGGCGAATCTTGATGCACGCCAGGAGCACTACACCGGCGCCATCGACGCGATCCAGCAGGCCATCGCGGCCGTGGAATCGGCGGACAAACCTGGCGGCCCCAGCCAAACGCTTTGGATGCGTCAAACTCTGGCCGGCTACATGCGTAGTGCCGGACTGCTCGATCAGGCCGACCAGGTCTATCAGCAACTGCTGCAGCAGAACCGGGGTGAACCGCAAGAAACCCAGATGCTGGGCGCGTATGCGTTGTATCTGGCGGACACGAAGCGCGGCCCGCAAGGCGAAAGCCTGCTGAAGAATTATCTGGCAGGCCGATCGAACCTGGACCCGCAGCAAAAAATGAACGCTTTGTTCAACCTCGCCAACGTCGCCCGAAGGACGGGAGACACCAAGGCCGCCGATGAGTATCAGCAGGCGGCCCAGGCCCTGCAGCCGCAGATGCCTCCGCCTCCTACGGGACAGATCCGCATCGGCGAGGAGTTGCAGAAGGTCCAGACCGCCATGAACCAGCACCGTTTGGATGACGCTTACGGGCTGGCTCTCGATGCCATCGATAGCGCCCCGCAGGCCGCCGATGGGCAGCAGATCCAGTGGCTGGTGCCCCAGGTTGCGCGTGAGCTGGCCGGGCACAAAGAACCGGCCAAAGCCGAACGGCTCTTCCAGCGCCTGTTCGCGCTGGCGCAAAACTGGTTGGTGGACAACGTGCAGCCGCTCATCGCGGTGACGCAGAACTATGCGTCTTTTCTGATGAGCCAGCCGGACCGCCTGGGCGAGGCGCCCGCTGCCATCGAAGAGTATCGCAGGGCTCTGACGGATGCCAACGGTCCCGATAGTGGGAGCCTCGCGGAGCCTCTGCGAATGAAAATCGGGTTTGAGCGCTCCCGGTCGCAATGGCAGAATGCGGACGCTTCGGTGAGGGAACTGTTGGAGCTGCAGGAGTCGCTCAGCGGCAATACCAGCGAGCCTTACCTCGGCGATCTCCAGACCGCGGCCCGCATATATGATGCCGCCGGCGATCCCGCCCGTGCCCTGCCACTGTTCCGAAAGGCCGTAACCATCGCCGACCTGCTCGCCAAGCCCGACAACGACTGGCGCCGTTCGCAGACTCGCATGGATGCGGCTCTCACGCTGGCGCGCCTGGGCCAATTCGATGAGGCTGAGATGCTGGGAGAGGAAGCCATTGCACTGCAGCAGACCATGCGGACACCAAGACCGCCGTTGGCACAGCAACTGGAACAAATTCGCCGGATGAAACAGGCTGCAGTTACCGCTCTTTCGGGCCGCTGACGATGATCTTAGCGTGAACATTTACGAATTCCCGGCGAAGTAAAGCCGGGAAGCGATCGACGGCAGCACGCGGCGCGATAATAGAGAACGATGCAGGACATTTTGCCGGTAGTTTGTTTTATCGCCGGGTTCGCGCTGGCGTGGGCGGTGTTGCGCGCGCGGAAGCGGGAGACGGAAGCGGCGCTGCTGGATGTGGCACGGTCGGCTATGGCGCAGACCCAGGACGCGGCACGCGGGGATTTGGAACTGCGGCAGAAGGCCATCGCCGAGTTGGTGAATCCGGTGCGGGCCTCGCTCGATAAAGTGGATTCCAAAATCCAGGAACTGGAAAAGAGTCGCGCGGGCGCGTATGCGGCACTGCACGAGCAGGTGCGCGGGTTGCTCGAAACGCAGCAGCAATTGCGCACGGAGACGGGCAAGCTGGTGACGGCGCTACGCACTCCCAGCGCGCGCGGGCGGTGGGGCGAGATCCAGTTGAAGCGCGTGGTGGAGATGGCGGGTATGCTGGATCACTGCGACTTCGTCACGCAGACCACCGTGACGGGAGAAGACGGGCGGCTGCGGCCCGACCTGCTGGTGAGGCTTCCGGCGGGCAAGACGATTGTGGTGGATGCGAAGACGCCGCTGGACGGCTACCTGGCGGCGATCGACGCCACGGATGAAGCCACGCGCAAGGCGCGGCTGGCCGACCACGCGCGGCAGGTGCGGGCGCACCTCACGGCGCTAGGCCGCAAGTCGTACTGGGAACAATTCGACCACGCGCCGGAATTCGCCGTGCTGTTTCTACCGGGCGAATGTTTTTTCAGCGCCGCTCTGGAGAGCGACCCTTCGCTGATCGAATTCGGGGTGGGGCAGAACATCATACTGGCGACGCCCACCACGCTGATCGCGCTCCTGCGCGCGGTGGCCTATGGCTGGCGTCAGGAGAACCTGGCCGAGAATGCCGCGGAGATCAGCGCGCTGGGGAAAGATCTGTTCAAGCGACTGTCGGACATGGGCGACCATTTCAATAAGGTGGGGAAGAGTCTGAGGAACGCGGTGGAAGCCTATAACGGGGCGGTGGGGTCGTTCGAGAGTCGCGTAATGGTGACAGCGCGCAAATTCGCCGATTTGAAGANNCATCTCGCTCAGCACGCGGCCGATGGAGCCGCTCGGCCGCGCCACACCCAGCAGCGCGGCCAGCGTAGGGGCGATGTCGTTGGGCGCGATTCTTTGCGCATACGTGCCGGGCTTGATACCCGGCCCCAGAAACAGCACGGGGACGTGTGTGTCGTAGTCGTACGGGGTGCCGTGGAATGCGATCCCCTGGTAAAACGTGTAGTAGGGCTCGGGCAGGATAAACAGGTTGGCGGAGCGCGGCGCGTAATACTCCACGCTGAAGGCGCGGCCGATGGCATCCTGCTGCACGTTGCCGGTGCGCAGGTCCTGCGAAGTGTAGACGCGCGCGATGTGTTCCTGGGCGCGGGCGGCTGCGGCGGCGACGCGTTCCACGTCGGCCAGGTCGAGCTTCCGGGAGACCACCAGTTTGAGATTCAGGTAGATCCTGTCGGCCCCACTGGGAAGCAGCCATTCGCCGGTCCCGAAGCGCTGGGTCAGGCCATCGACAATACTTTTCTTGAGGCGCTCCTCAGAAAGCCGGCCGCCGGGCATGTGGCGGGCCTGGTTAACTTCCGGCATTGGCGAAACGCCGTGGTCGGAAGTGAGCACGATCAAGGTACTGCCCGCGCCGACGTGTTGCTCGACGGCATCGAAGAGTTTGCCCAGCAACCGGTCGGTGCGGATGGAAATGTCGCGGACGGCCGGATCGTCCGGGCCGACGGCGTGGCCCACGTAATCGTTGGAGGAGAAGCTGACGGTCAGGACGTCCACGCCGGCGTGGCGCCCGAGATCTTCATTGACGAGAGCCCGCTCGGCGAACTCCTCGATCATTTCATTGCCCCACGGGGTGGCCTCCAGACTGCCGCAGTAGCGTGCGTCCGTGCCGGCCACCATAGTGCAGAAAGGCTGGGCGGACTCGTCCTTGGCGTCCACGGGCAGCCACTTCGCGCCCACGTAGCGTTGGAAGCTCTTCTCGTCGTTCAGGGCCTTCACCCAGGGTGGCAGTTCGGCCCGGTAATAAGAACTGGTGATCCAATGGTTGCTGTCCGGGTCGTACCAATAGGCGCCGTCGGCCATGTGGCCGGAGGGCAGGATGGCGCCGCGGTCTTTGATAGAGACGCCGATCACTCGGGAGCCCGGAATGCTCATCTTCACCTCGTCGCCCACGGTGCTCACCAGCAGGCGGCGGGGAGAACTGCCGGGAGCGCCGGGCACGCCGCCGACGGCTTTGGTATCCGCGTCGGAGACGCTGGTCACGGTCTGGCCGCTGGCGCGGTCGTACCATTCATTGCCGATGATGCCGCTTTCCGATGGGGTGGCGCCGGTCAGGAAGGTGGCATGGCCCACCGCCGTAACGGTGGCGGCATGCGGGTAATGGGCGTCGGTGAAGACGGCACCGCCGTCCAGCAGGCGGGCCAGGCCGGAATGGTAATAGGCACGAAAACGGAGCAGGTAATCGTAGCGGAACTGGTCGATGACGACGGCCAGGACCAGGCGGGGTTTCTTTGGGTTAGAGGACTGCGGCGCCGACAGGGCCACTGCTACTGCCAGCAAACAAAGGAAATTGCGCCTGCGGAGCATAAACTATAGGATGGCACAGGCCGCCGGGCGATTCTGCTGAAGGGTCCGCTACAAGCTGCGGAGCTATGCTGCCGTAGGTACCAACCGACGATAGTAAGGATGGTTCCGCTTGTGAACCGTGTTAGGGTCCACTACAATCGAAACGGGTGGATACCCGCCCGTTGGGTGGAACGCCGATTGGGTCCGGCGCATCCACTAGGGTAAGAGGGAGTACTAGGTGGAAGAACCATTGAAACGCCTGATGCAGGAATTAGGGAACGCGATTAACGATTCCCTATCCGAGTCCGACCGGATCGCGGAGGCGATCGGCGACATCAAGAAGGCCGGTTACGATGTGTTTTTGGTTTTGGAGGCGACCATCGGCTTCAACCGCCGCGACGAGAACAGCGAAAGCGGCGAGGGGGAGGACGAGGAGCTTGAAGTGACCGAAGAAGAGCCCAAAGAGCCCAAGCGGACTTTCGAGGCCACCGGCAAAATCAAACTCACCACTCAGGACCATCGTTTCCTGCGAGCGCTCAAAATCGCAGTGGATGACGACAGCCGCTGACCGCCCTCGCGCGGTTCAGGCTACCAGTTCCCGATAAATATCCCAGGTTTTTCGAACGGTTTTTTCCCAGGTGAACAGGCGCGCCCGCGCCGTTCCGCGTAGCGCCAATTCCCGCCGTAAGTCTTCCCTCTCCGTCAACTCGCGCAGCGCCTGGGCAATTGAGGCGGGGTCGGTGGGATCCACCAGAAGGGCGGCGTCGCCAGCCACCTCCGGCAGCGCCGAAGTGCGGGAAGTGAGCACGGCCGCGCCGGCGGCCATGGCCTCCAGCACCGGCATGCCGAAACCTTCGTCGAGGGAGGGGAAAGCGAAGATCTCCGCCGCGGCATAATGGGCGGCGAGCGACGCCGGCGAGACGTAGCCGAGCACACTGACTCGGTCGCGCGCCGGGCTGCGCGCAATGCGCGCGAGGATCTCCGCCGAGCCGTAGCCGGCCGAGCCGGCCAGCACCAGTTTCCAGGAGGGATCGACGCTCTCAAAGGCTTCCACCAAGCGGGCGATGTTCTTGCGCTTCTGAATGGCGCCCACGTTGAGGATGACCTTGGTTCGCGCGACCGGCGGATAGGCCAGCCCGCGCACGCCGTGGTGCACCACGCGGACCTTGGAGGGCTCGACGGCAAGCAGCGAAACCACCTGGCTTTTGGTGAATTCGGAAACGGCGATGACCAGATCGGCGCGCGCGGCGGCATCACGGGCCTGCGCGGTGAAGCGCTCGCGGAACTCGGGTGTGGAGTACTCACCGGTCATCACGAACAAGTCGTGGAAGGTAGCCACGGCGCGGCGCATGGGGAGGCGCGGCAGGCGCTGATTCAGGCCGTGGAAGAGGCCGGCGGAGCGCGGGCCCCACGGTTCCGCGAGCAGCCGGCGCCGCGCGTTGGAGGGCAGATCCTCCAACCACGAGCGGAAGTAGCGGTGCGGCCGATAGCAGAAATCGAAGCGGACCTCCGGATGCGCCGCGGCCGCCCCGAGCAGGATCTCGCGGGAATACAGCCCGACCCCGGAAAGCGCCTCGCCCAAGCTATATGTTGCGTCGAGTGCGATTCTCAATCGATTCCGTATTCTTTCATCTTTCGATACAAAGTGGTACGGCCGATGGTGAGGAGGCGCGCGGCCCTGGTGCGGTCTCCGTTGGTGGCGGCGAGCGCGCTCGAGATGGCTTGACGCTCCGATTCGGGCAGTGAGATGACGGGCGATTTGGGGGCCAGTGAGATTTGCGGCAGCTCGGCGTCCTGCCCAACGCCGACGGCGGCGGAAAGGTGCTGCAAGCTGGATGCCGCCAGGTGACCTTGCAGCGCCGAGGGCATGTCGGCTCTCTGTAAGACGCCTTCCGATTGCAAAGCGGCCATGCGGTCCAGGCAGTGCTTCAGCTCGCGCACGTTGCCGGGCCAATCGTAGGACTGGAGGGTTGCCAGAATCTCCGGGCCGGGCGAAAAGCCGGAGCCGTCGAGAAAATGTTCCACCAGCAGCGGAATATCTTCCTTGCGGTCGCGCAGCGGCGGCAGGTGAATGATGAAGACGTGGAGGCGGTAGAAGAGATCTTCGCGGAAGCGGCCGGCGGCCACTTCGGCGCGGAGGGTGCGATGGGTAGCGGCGATGATGCGGAGATCGATCTTGCGCCATTGCAGCGCTCCCACGGCGCGGAACTCGCGCTCCTGCAGAAGGCGCAGGAGCTTGACCTGCATTTCGAGCGGGAGGTCGCCGATTTCATCGAAGAAGGCGGTGCCGCCGGCGGCGACTTCGACCAGGCCCTTTTTGTTCTCGACCGCGCCGCTGAAGGCGCCTTTGACATGGCCGAACAGATCGCTTTCAACCAGCGTCCCGACGAGCGAGCCGCAATCGATGGGGACGANNAGCAGCAGAACGGGCAGGCGGTTGCGTGACGCCTTCTCGATAAGCCGGCAGACGGCCCCGATCTCCGGCGACCGGCCTACCAGTCCGAACGCCGGCGACGGCGCGGAACGATTCATGAAGAGTCTACTCGGAATCTAGTCGGACGACGAAGGTTTTCCTCTCACCAGAATCCTTGCGAATTCGAGAGGAAAGGGCGCGGGCGGCATCGGGGGTGGCCTCGGCGCCGACCATCACCCGCCAGACGCCGGGGTTCTCGGGGCGTTCCACAAGGCGGGCGGTGCCATAGCGGGCGGCCATTTGGACGCGAACGCGCTCGGCGTTTTGGGGGTCGCGGAAAGCGCCGATCTGGACGGCAAAGACGGCCGGGGGCACGTTATCCGGCGTGTGGATGACTTCGATCCGCACGTTCGCAATGCCGGGCCCGATCAGGGCAATCGCCTGCGCGGCGGCGTGCGAGAGGTCGATGATTCGTCCGTCGACGAACGGGCCGCGGTCGATGATGCGGACTTCCACATTCTTGTTATTGTCCAGATCGTAGACGCGCACCCAGGTGTCGAAGGGGAGGGTGCGGTGGGCGGCGACCATCTGTTCCATGTCGTAAATCTCGCCATCGGCCGCGGGACGGCCGTGATAGGGATGGCCGTACCAGCTCGCTATGCCGTCTTCGCTGTAGCTGGACGCGGTAGGCGGCGCCGCGGCAGGCGCGGGGGGCGCGGGCGCGGCGGGCCGCGACGCCGGGGCGCTGGCGGCGGGTTTGGACGGCGCGCCGGGCGGCGAAGGGAGCTGATGCGTATATTTCTTGTGCGCGCAACCCGATAAAAACAGAATGGTTACGAGCAGCGCGAGAACATTTCTCATGCTTGGTTTCGATTATGCCATGAGTTGGCGGCTGCGCTACTAATAAAGATCTGGGGCGGTTGCGTCGATATGCGGAGTGTATGGAGGAGAGGCGATTGGAAGTTCGGATGTTGTGCGCCGATATGGTGGCCGTGTCCTGGATGGACAAGGCCGGCAGGAAGCGGACGGCAGCCGCGTTGCTAGAGGATATTTCGGCCCGCGGGGCATGCCTGCAATTCGAATCGGCGGTGCCGTTGGGAGTGATACTCCATTGGAGTTGTCCCAGCCAGGAATTCGCCGGCGAAGTCCGCTACTGCGTGTATCGGGAGATTGGGTACTTCGTCGGGGTGGAATTCGACCCGCAGTCGCGATGGTCGAAGAAAGGATACAAGCCGCAACATTTGTTGGATTTGCAGAAACTGGTGGACCGGGCGAAGGGCCGGGGGTAGGCCGCCCGCCCCGCATTCACCGGTGGAAGATTCGTTTCAAAAGGCCGATATACTGCGGGCCGGTAGTGATGACGATCAGGACGAGGTAGCCCAGTGCCAGGATGCCGCCGGACACGAATCCGCCCCATCGGCGAGGCCCGGGACGCGTGCGGAGGAATCCGGCGAGGCAGGCGATGATCAGCAGGAAATGGCCGCCGGCGGCGATGACTGCGACTAACAGGTCGGGTCTGTGGAGTTGGCCCGTTCGAAGCAGAATCGAGAGTTGTTGCAGGCCGGCTTTCACAAAGTTTGTCACGAAGAGGGCGCTGTAGTTCCAAAAAACGGCGACGATGCAGCCCGCGCCGAATCCCCATGCGTTATCCCTGCGCGTCAGCATAATCACCGCGACGTAAATCAACGCCTGGAGCGCATGTAGCACGCGGATCTTTGGATCGAATACGGCTGACAAGATCAGGGCCAGGATGAAGAATCCGGCACCGGCGAGAATCGACGCATTGATCCANNGCGGGAGTATAAGTATCCAGAGGCAAGCATGTCCGATACCCGCCGTCTGCCCGCATTCGACAGCATCCTACAGGACCTGCGTTACACGTTTCGGACGCTCCGCCGCGACTCCGGATTCACAGCCTTCGCGGTTCTGATCGTCGGGCTTGGCGTCGGCGCGAGCGCCACGGTATTCAGCGTCGTCGACACCCTTCTTCTTCGCCCGCTACCGTTTCACGAGCCGGAGCGGTTGGTCTGGATGGCGAACCACGACACCAGCGGCCTTTCGGGCCAGACAACCCAGGTTGGCTACCTGCTGGACCTCCGGGACCGGAATCAGTCCTTTTCCGACCTGGCCGGCTACTTCGCTTTTTACGGCGTGGGTGACAATCTGTTGAGCGGCCACGGCGAGCCGGAGCGGTTGAGCGGGGTCCCCGTTTCGGAGAACTTCTTCCAGGTGCTGGGGATTCAGCCGCAGATCGGCAGACTGTTTACGGCGGACGAATGCAAATGGCACGGTCCCAAGGCCGTGCTGTTGAGCCATGGTCTGTGGACCAGGAGGTTCGGCTCCGATCCCGGAATCGCCGGTAGCAAGCTCACGATCAATGATGAGCCGGTCACCGTAGCCGGTGTACTGCCGGCCTCGTTCGACATGGCCTCGGTCTTCGCCCCCGGTAGCCACTTCGATCTGTATTTTCCGTTCCCGCTTAGCAATGAGACCAACCGGTGGGGAAACACCATGGCGATTATCGGCCGGCTGAAGCGGGGTACGGGGATTGGCAGCGCACAGGCGGAATTGAAGATTCTGGCGGAACAGATCACGCGCGCCCATCCGGAGCGCAACGATTTTGAAGGAAAACTCACTCCGCTGGCGGAACACGTGAGCGGCCGCATCCGGCCGGCGTTGCTGGTGCTGGCGTGCGCGGTGGGGGTAGTGATGCTGATTGTGTGTGCGAATCTCTCGAACCTGTTGCTGGCGCGGACTGCGACGCGGCAGAAGGAGATTGCCATCCGCACGGCGTTGGGCGCGGGACGGGGACGGCTGATCCGCCAGATGCTGACCGAAGGGGTGACGCTCGCGTGCTGCGGCGCGGCGTTGGGCGTGATTCTGGCCGCGAGCGGAACGCACATTTTGACGCGCATCGAAGCGCTCAGTATTCCCCTTCTCGGCAACGTCCGCACAGACCTAACTGCTTTGGGCTTCTGTCTGATTGCGGCTGTGCTGACAGGCGTGGTGTTCGGCCTGGCCCCCGCGCTGCAGGTACCCACCAACGCTCTGCACGACGTGCTGAAGGATGCGACGCGCGGCTCCACGGCGGGCGGGAGACGGAATTGGATCCGCGGCGCTCTGGTGGTTTCGGAGATCGCGTTCGCCTGCGTGCTGCTGGTGAGCGCGGGGCTGCTGGTGCGAAGTTTTCTGCGGGTGCTCGATGTGAACCTGGGCTTCCGGCCGGAACACGCCGCCGCGGTGCGGGTAGATCCGGATTCAAGCTACTCCACGCAGGCGCAACGGAATGCCTACTTCGACGATGTGCTGCGGCGTGTTCGAGCCACTCCCGGCGTCGAGGCAGCCGGATTGACGGATGCCCTCCCGCTGGGGCGCAATCGCAGTTGGGGGGCGCCGGCCAAGGGACAGGTGTACCCGAAGGGAAAATTTCCCTCGGTGTTTGTCCGGGTAGTAAGCGATGGCTACGTGAAAGCGATGGGTATCGCACTGCTGGCCGGGCGGGACATCTCGGATAGAGATACGCCTTCTACCACGCCCGTAATTATGATCAGCCAGACCCTGGCGCGTACGCTCTGGCCGGGGCAGAACGCGGTCGGCCAGACCATGCGTGCTTGCGGCGAGCGGCAGGTGGTGGGCGTGGTTGCCGACGTGCGGCACCTGGCGCTGGAGCAGGGGGCAGGCATGGAGATGTACCTGCCCATGCGGCAATGCAACGATATCTCATCCGTCGATTTGGTAGTCCGGAGTTCGATACCACCGAGAGACCTCGCCGCTGGTGTGCGCGCTGCCCTCAAACCGATCGCTCCGAACCTTCCCGGAAAAGACTTCCGAACTCTCCAGCAATTGGTGGATAAGGCCGTCTCGCCCAGACGCTTCGTGGTGCTGCTGCTCGGCGGATTCGCGTTGTTCGCGCTGCTGCTGGCGTCGCTCGGAATCTACGGCGTGGTCTCCTACGGAGTGAACCAGCGCATGCAGGAAATCGGAATCCGTATGGCCTTGGGCGCTTCCGCAGCCAGGCTGCAGGCCGGAATCATCGGGCAGACGCTGGGACTCGCCGCGGTTGGCATGCTGCTGGGAGCAGTCGCGTCTCTGGTGCTGGCCCGGGCGCTCGGCGGATTGCTCTTCGGAGTGACGGCGACCGATCCAATCACGTTCCTGGGCATGCCGGTGGTTCTTGCCGTGGTGGCTGCGATCGCCGGCTATGTCCCGGCTCGACGTGCTTCGCGGGTCGATCCGTCCATAGCGCTGCGTGCAGACTGAGTATGGGTGGGGCATGCTTTTCCCAAAACTAGAATTCGCCATCGAGCACTAAGCGGATGGCTTGATTGACGTCTGCGGCGCGCCAGTCCGGGCTGCAGGTTTGCTGCGCACCGTAGCCGGTCATCACCAGGATGGTGCGCGTGCCGGCACGCCGGCCGCATTCGATGTCGGCGGACTTGTCTCCGATGAAGTAAGAACGCGGTAAGTCAATGGGGAAATCGCGAGCGGCTTCGAAGACCATGCCGGGTTCCGGTTTGCGGCAAGCGGATGGAGTGCCGGGTGCGTCGGGGCAAAAATAGGAGGCGTCGATGAGGCCGGGACCGATTTGGGCCAGGAGTTGCGTTTGCACTGCCTGGTATTGCGCTTCGGTGAAGAAGCCGCGGCCAATGCCGCTCTGGTTGGTGATGATGAAGGTGAGGAAGCCGGCAGCTTTCAACCGGCGGAGCGCAAGCGGAATGCCGGGGTAGAGGCGCACCTGGCGTGGGTCAGCGCAGTATTCGACTTCTTCCATGAGGGTACCGTCGCGGTCGAAGAAGACGGCGGGTTGCGGGGGCATGGGGATCAAAGAGTGGCGGCCAGCTCGGCGGCGGTCACCGTGGCAGTGCCGAGTTTGCCGACGGCGATTCCGCTGGCGCGGTTAGCCAGGTCGGCGGCTTCGGCGGGTTGCGCGCCGGCGGCCAAGGCCAGCGTGAGGACGGCAATGGCGGTATCGCCGGCACCGGAGACGTCGAAGATGGCCTGGGCGCGGGTGGGCGTGTGGCGCGGCGCAGCATCGCCTTCCAGGAGCAGCATGCCGTGCTCGCCGAGCGTGATGAGCAGGCTGCCGGCGTTCCACAACTGGCGCAGGCGGCGGCCGGCTTCGAGCAAGGCCTTGTCGTTTAGCACGGGCGTGACCGGTTCGGAGGGCGGAAGGCCGGCGGCGGAAAAGGCTTCGGCGCGGTTGGGCTTGACAGCGGTGGCGCCGCGCCAGGAGAGCGAAGTGTGGGGATGCGGGTCGACAGTCAGAATTTTCCCGTGGGCGCGTGCGGCCTCGCAAAGGCGGTCGGCGAGAGGCTGGGTGAGGAAGCCTTTGCCGTAATCNNGCGTTCGCGGTCGACGCGCACCACCTGCTGGTTGCGGGCGATGATGCGGGTCTTGACCGTGGTGGAGAAAGCGGCGTCCTGTTGAACGCCGGAGGTATCGATGCCGGCGGCCTGGAGCAGATCGAGCAGGCGGCGGCCAGACTGGTCCGCGCCGGCAATGCCCATAACGGCGACGTGGCTCGAGAACTCACGGACGTTGCGCGCGACGTTGGCCGCGCCGCCGGGATAATAAGATTCGCCGGTGACGTTGACCACGGGGACGGGTGCTTCGGGTGAGATGCGCGAGACCTTGCCCCAGATGAATTCGTCGAGCATCAAGTCACCCACCACCAGGATGCGCTGGGCGGGGAAGGCGGCCATCAGGCCACGGAGCGGCGCGGATTGGGAATCAACTGGCATTGGGGGAGGACATTTGGCGAGCGGCTTCGCCGGACTGGCGGGCGGCGGCGGCTGGCGCGGGCGCGGCGGGTTTGCGCGCGACCACAATGAGCGAGAGCGCGGGCCAGGGCATAAGGCCATCCAGGCGGCGCCATAACCAGACGGTCTTATCGAAAACTTTGAGCACGGGCTTATTAATGGTGCGGGAGCCCAGCAACTTAGCGTAGGCGAACCAGGGCGGCGTGCCGGCTTTATTGAAGCCGAATAATTTGTCCACGACGAAGCCCTGGGATTCCATCAGGCGGCGGGCGTCGGCGACGGAGTAGCGCCGCTTGTGGCCGAGGCTTCGATCGAGTGTTCCGAAGAGGCTAGGGCCGCGGGGCACCAGGACGATGAGGACCCCGCCGGGTTTCAGGGTGGTCGAGAGGGAACGCACCACACGGTCGGGCGCGTCGAGATACTCGAGCACGTTGAGACAGAGCACGGTGTCGAAACAGTTTTCGAGGCCGGTGAGATCCTGCGGGACTTCCGGATCGATGCGCTGGACCACCACGTTGGGCGTGCGCAGGAAGCGATTGCGCAGAGCGTGCAGGTGAAGCGGGTCTTTTTCAGCCGCGACGTAGAGGACGCGGCGGGCCATGAGGCGCCCGGAGATGTTGCCGATGCCGGCGCCGATTTCGAGTACGGCGTCGCCGACGTGGGGGCGGAGTTTGCGCGCGAGCCAACTCAGGTACTGGGGCGTTCCGGTGAGGTTGTTGAGCACGCCGCGGCCGTAGGGGGCGGCGTAGAGGTCGTCGATCAACCAGAATTTGAGGATGACGCCGAGGGCTTTGAGGCCGTCTATCCAGCCGATTTTCTTGCCTTCTTCGTAAGTGCGGCCGTGATAACTGATGGGCACTTCGTAAATGCGGAACTTGCGTTTGGCGCTCTTCATGACGATTTCGGGCTCGAAGCCAAAACGGTCGGAGCGGATGGGGATGCTCTTGAGCAAGTCGGTACGAAAGACCTTGTAGCAGGTTTCCATGTCGGTAAGGTTGAGGTTGCAGAACATGTTGGAAACCAGGGTGAGGCCCTTGTTGATCATGGAATGCCAGAAGGGCAGGATACGGGTTTGCTCGCCGGCCATATAGCGCGAGCCGAAGACGGCGTCGGCATGGCCATCGAGCAAAGGCTTGAGCAGGCGCGGGTACTCGGAGGGATCGTACTCCAGGTCGGCGTCCTGAATGAGCGAAAAATCGCCGGTGGCTTTTTCGATGGCGGTGCGAACGGCGGCGCCCTTGCCGGCATTGCGTTCATGGCGGAAAAGGCAGATTTGGGGGAAGCCGGCGGCGAGGCGCTGGAGAATTTCCCAGGTGCCGTCGGTGGAGCAATCGTCCACGATCACCAATTCCCGATCCATGTTCTCGGGAAGGGGCGCGGTGACTACGAGCGAAACGCACCGCTCCACCACGGTGCGTTCGTTGTAGACCGGCATCAGGATCGACAGCTTCATGAATCTATGCAAGTTTAACAAACGGCTCAAGGTTATATACGCCGCTGGAAGTCCGGCCGGCCCCGGAACAGCATGTCACTCGTTCTCATACTGCTACACTGGCTAAAAGCTTGGTTTTAGCTTGCGCAGTCCATTTTTCGGTTAGGAACTCACGGTGCGCATAGCGCTTCTTCAGATCAACCCTACGGCAGGAGACCTGGAAGGAAACTCCACGTTGATTCTGCGCGCGGCGCGCGAGGCGCAGGCTCAGGGCGCCAACCTGATGGTGACATCGGAGCTGGCGCTGATGGGGTATCTGCCGCGCGACCTGCTGATGAGCGAAGGCTTCGTACGGCGGGCCTCTACGAAGCTGACGGCCATGGCGGAGGAACTGCGCGACGCGCCGCCTCTGCTGGTGGGTGTGGCGACGCCAAACCCGTCGGAGATGGGCAGGCCGCTGTTCAACAGCGCGGTGCTGCTGCGAGACGGTGCGCCGGGCGTGGCATTCCACAAGATGCTGCTGCCCACTTACGACGTCTTCGACGAAGACCGGTATTTCGAGCCGGCCGCTCCGGGACCGCAGATTCTGGAGTTGGACGGGTGGCGCCTCGGCATCAGCATTTGCGAAGACGTATGGAACGATCGCGATTTCTGGGCGCGCCGCCGCTATCATCACGACCCGGTGGAAGACCTGGCGCAAGCCGGCGCGCAGGCGATCATCAACCTTTCGGCTTCTCCGTTCACCGTCGGGAAGCAGCCACTGCGCGAAAAAATGCTCGGCTACATGGCGCAGAAGTACGGCGTGCCGCTGGTGATTGTAAACCAGGCGGGCGGCGACGACGAGTTGATCTTCGACGGCCATAGCGCGGCGTTCGACGCGCAAGGGCGATTGTTTGCGCGGGCCCGAGGATTCAGCGACGACGTGTTGGTGGTGGACCTGGAACGCTCCGCCGGCACGATCGCCGCGGAGGACTTCGAGCCGGAGGCCGAAATCTGGAACGCCCTGGTACTGGGCGTGCGTGATTATGCCCGTAAGACGCGCTTCGGCAAAGTGCTGCTGGGCCTTTCCGGGGGCGTGGATTCGGCGCTCACGGCGGCGATTGCGGCCGATGCGATGGGCCCGGAGAACGTGCTTGGCGTGATGATGCCGTCGGTGTACTCGAGTGCGGGCAGTGTGGACGATTCGGTGGAACTGGCGCGCAACCTGGGAATCCGCACGGTGAGGCTGCCGATCGGCGGCATCATGGAAACTTACGACGCGGCGCTCCATGACGTGTTCCGCGGCCTGAAGCCGGATGTCACGGAAGAGAACATTCAGTCGCGCATTCGGGGCACCCTGTTGATGGCGCTCTCCAACAAGTTCGGTTCGCTGCTGCTGACGACGGGGAACAAATCGGAAATGGCGATGGGCTACTGCACGCTGTATGGCGATATGAACGGCGGGCTGGCGGTGATCGCGGATTTGCCGAAGATGATGGTCTACCGGGTATCGCGGTGGCGCAATCGCAGGAAGCCCGACATTCCGGAGATGATCTTGACCAAGGCGCCGTCGGCGGAGTTGCGGCCGGGCCAGACCGATCAGGACAGCCTGCCGCCGTATGAACTGCTGGACCAGATTCTGGAGTTGCACGTGGAGCAATGCCGGTCGGCGGAAGAGATCATCGCGCAGGGATTCGACGAGGCGACGGTGCGGCGGGTGGTGCACCTGGTGCGGACGGCCGAATTCAAACGCAAGCAGGCCGCGCCGGTGCTCAAAGTGACCTCGCGGGCCTTCGGCATGGGATGGCGCATGCCGATTGCGCGCCAGGGATAAGAAACGGGCGCACCGCTCGGGCTGCGATGGCGGTACCTTAGTTAGACGTCCAGACGCCTTTCTGCTGCC
>PLZX01000376.1 GCA_003152325.1 Bryobacterales bacterium
GGCCGCGGTACTTGGTGCCGGCCACAATCAGGGAAAGATCCAGCGCCAAAATGCGCTTGTCGGCGAGGAACGAGGGCACGTCGCCTTCGGCGATGCGCTGGGCCAAACCTTCCACGATGGCGGTCTTGCCGACGCCCGGCTCTCCGATCAGGACGGGGTTGTTCTTGGTGCGGCGGCAGAGGATCTGAACCACGCGCTCAAGTTCGTAATCGCGCCCCACCAGGGGGTCGAGCGTGTTGTCCATGGCGGACTGTGTGAGGTCGCGGCTGAACTCGGCCAGCAGGGAACTCTCCTTGGGACGCGCCGAGGCCACTTTCTCGCTCTGCGAACGCTGCAGTTCCTCCCGGATGGTGGTGAGACGCAGACCGCGTTCATGCAAAATCTCCGCCGCGAAGCACTTCTCTTCCCGCAACAGTCCGAGCAGCAGATGCTCCGTGCCGATGTGTTTGTGGCTCAAACGCTCGGCTTCTTCCGCGCCATAGGCCAGCACGCGCTTGCACTCGTGGCTCAGCGGAAGATCGACCGAAGTGGAGACCTTCTCCCGAATGGTGGTGTGGCCTTCAATCTGTTTGCGGATGGATTCCACAGCGGCGTGGGAACGTAGAAAGCGGTTGGCCAGCGCCTTGTCCTCGCGCAACAGGCCGAGGAGCAGGTGTTCGGTTTCGATGTAAGGGCTGCCAAACTGGCTGGCCTCATACCGCGCAAAAAAAATCACTCTCCGCGCTTTCTCCGTGTATCGCTCGAACATAGATTTTAAAAGCCCCCTGGACTATAGATACTCCGGCGTGCCGCCGGGATGCGAATCAAAGCGTTCCCCCGATACCAGCCCGCCCTTTTCCATACTCAGTACGCGGTCGCAGCGCCGCGCGAACGTCAGGTTGTGCGTGACCAAAACCGAAGTGAGCTGATGCGAGCGGTGCAGACCTTCCAAAAGTTCGAAGATCATCTCCCCGGTCCGGAAATCCAGATTTCCCGTGGGTTCGTCGGCCAGCAGCACGGACGGCTTTCCCACCAGCGCCCGGGCCAATACGACGCGCTGCTGTTCTCCACCCGACAACTCACCCGCGCGATGCGACGCCCGCGCGCCCAAACCCACTTCATCCAACCTCGCTAGCGATTCCGCGGCGGCCCGCGCATGCGTCCAGCCTCGAATCAGCAACGGCATCATCACATTTTCCTGCGCCGTGAACTCCGGCAAAAGGTAATGAATCTGCCAGACAAAACCAATTTCACGATTACGAAAATCCGCTTGCGCCGAGTCTGCGAGACCTGAAATCTCTGTACTTCCGTAGTATATCGTACCACTGGAAGGCCTGTCCAGACCGCCTAAGAGATGCAAGAGAGTGGACTTGCCGGCGCCGGATTCACCCACCAGGCAAAGCATTTCGCCGCGCTCCACATCGAGCGATAGGCCGGAGAAAATCACCAGGTCGGCATCGCCCGAGCGGTAGACTTTCGAGAGATCGCGGGCGCGAATGACGGGCTCGGGCATCCTACCGCTACGATAACGCAAGTGCGGGGCGGGTCGAACGGCCCTGGGAATAAAAAAAGGCCGCGGCGGGGGGCCGCGGCCTGGTCGGAGGGTTCAGAGATACGGGACCGTAGTTACTTAACCTTGGTTAGTTAACTTGTGCCAGGGTGCGCCGGCCCATACAATAATCAAAGACGCCATATGAAATGAGCGAGCGATCATGAATCCGGAAGAGTGCCGGCGGATACTGGGCTTGCCCGCGGATGCTGGCCCCGAGGCCATCCGTCAGGCCTATCTCGATCTAGCCCGCGTCTGGCACCCCGACCGGTTCCAAGCGGATGAGCACTTGCGGCGAATCGCCGAGAGGCATTTCCAAGAGGTCAACAGGGCCTACACCACGCTGAAGAACTACCGCCCAGCTCCAGCCGCCGCGGGCGCTGCGCGCACCGCAGGCACTGCGACGGCCACGGCGGTGGAAGATCCGCCATGCGCGCCACCGGAACCGCCATGGGCTCCGCCGCCCGCCTTCCGCAAGCGACGGTGGACGGATTCGCTCGTCCAGACAGCTCTGGTTGCGGCTCTGGTGGCCGCGCCCTTTTTCGCCGCCTCTAAGATCCTCCCGCTGTTGCGGGTTCCGGTGCTCGATACGGATCTGATCGCGTCGCGTGCCTTCCAGCCGCGTATCCTCGCGCCCTCGCGCATCCTCGACGCTTCGAGCGATATCCGCAGCGCCGCCGATACGCTCACCGAATGGGCGCACGGCGACGTGATTGATCTTTGGAAACCGGCCGGTACGAGTGCGCCTGAGGCGCGCGGCGCGTCCGACCCCGCTCCGCATATTCGCCCAGAGCGCAAGCCGCCGGCCGAGCCGCACGCGCAGGAAACGGCTGTTCCGCCGCCAGCGAGCGGCACTGACCTGCTTCCCGCGGGGCGCGGCGGAGCCGGAGAGTTGCGTCTCACCAATCATAGCGATCTCGAGGCCATCGTCAAGCTGGTCAGCCGCAGCCGCACCATGGTGCGCGCCGTGTATATCGCACCGAACTCCAGCGCCACTATCCGTTCCATCGGGATTGGGGTTTACGATCTCAACGTGGATCTAGGCCGCGACCTCGATAGGGAACACCTCCGCTTCGAGAGCAGCCGCTCCACTCCCACGCCGCTCGGCCCGTTCCAATTCGCCGAAATCACGTCCGAGGGCACCGTCTCCGGTAACCGCTACGACATCGTTTTGAATCCCCGCTAGAGGATGCGATAACGCAAGTGCGTGGCGGGCCGAACGGCGCTGGAAATTAAAAAAAGGCCGCGGCGGGGGAGCCACGGCCTAGTCGGAGGATTCAGAGATACGGGACCGTAGTTAAAACTCGTAACTGAAGGCCACCATGGGCACGAAATCGTGCAGAATACTGCCAAACTTCGCGCCCGGTGCCGGAGCGATCACTTGCGTGGGAAATGAGGTGATGAAGTCGCGGAATTCGGTCCGCAGGTAGAACCGGTTCGCCAAAGTGAACCGCACACCCGCGCCGACGCTGGCCATCGGCTTCAGTTGCTGGGTCTTGGTCAAATAACCGAACTGGCTGAGCGGCTGGTATGCCGCCTCGGTCCCCGTGCCGCGGAAGATTTTCAAGCCGGCGCCCATGGCCACAAAAAACTGGGTGCGCGACCCCTTCTTGTTGGTGTGCAGGATGATGTCGTAATGGAATACGTGGGCGTTGCCCGCGAAGGTGGCTTCCTGGCCGCCGCTCTTAATGTGCAGGTCGTTCTGCAAGTAGGCGTAGTGCAATTCGCCGCTGATATGCGGGTAGAGGTTCTGTCCGACGAACGCGCCGGCCGCGAGCCCGGTCTGGAATCCGGTTGTGGCCGAGCCGGATAGGCCCGACACGTTTACGTTGCTGAGGAAACCGGCGCCGCCAAGCCCTCCGAATTCCCACTGCTGTCCAAAGCAGCAGGCGCTCGTCGCCGCCAACAACAAAATCGATACCGCAAGCGTTCTCATTGGTTTCTCCTGTTACTTGACGACTTACTTGACGACGCGCACATACAGCGTGGTTGAGCCGCCGCCCTGGTTGATGACCAGGGGAATACTCACCCCCTGTGTCACGCCGGTGCTGGGGACGGTGGCGTTAATCTGGTAGAGCCCCGAGATGTAGCCGGGCACGAGGCCGGCATACAGGAGCGTAAGCGGGCTTCCACCCAAAGTGAGGGTGGGCGCATCAGTGACGAACGAGAGGTGGTCGGTGGGCGCCGCCAGCCCGGCATCCACGGCCGGGAAGGTGGTCCCCATGCCGGTGAGATAGATCACGATGGTGTCGCCATAGTGAATGGGATTCGTGGGCGTCACCAGTTGGCCGTTGTCGAACCGGACGACGGTGGCGAGGCCGGTCTCCGGACCCGCGGTACCCGACATGAAGATGCTGGGGGCGGCGCCCTGGCTGGTGAAGTTGAAGTTGTTGCTGATGCCGGACGGCGCGTGGATCGACATGGTGGCGCTGCCCGTCATGTTGAACGGCAACTGCGCGTTGATCTGGCCGCTGGAAACGAACAGCAGCGGAATGGGCGTCCCGTTCACTACCAGGCAGGATTGGCCGAGCGCCGTGGGTAGCGGGATCTGGGATGTGGCGATATTCACGGGGCTCATTAGCGAGCCGTACACGCTGATGAGGCCGCCCGCAGCCACCGAGGCGGAGCCATCGGCGGCGCTTACCACGCTATTGATGGCCGGAGGCGCGGTCGCGGCGGCGTAATTGGCGGAGAGGACAGTCACGCCCGAAACGGTGAGCGCTATCACCGTACCGGCTGAGGGCAGGGGGGCGACTGTGCGCGTGAGGGTTCTGGTGGTGCTCGGCAGAATGGGAGCTTCTGTCATGAGCGTGGGCATCACGGTACCGCCCAGCAACGCAGTCATGTTCTGGATTCCTCCCGCGCCCGCGGCAGAGAGAGCCGTAAGACGGTAGCCGCTCTGGCCGGTAAATGCGAACCCGGAAGTAGTCCCGTAGCTCGCGTCCATAGTCCCCATGGGCACGAGCGAAGCGTCAAATACGTTGTTGCCGACCACGTAAGTATTCCAATCGGAGGCCGCGTACGCGCCGCTGAGCGCAGGGAGATCCTGCCGGCCTTGATAAGTGTTGTTGTCGGCGGAGTAAAGCATCACTGTTCCGTTCGGTTCAGCAATTAGGATCGAACTGCCGTTGGGAGACGGAGCCAGCACCGCATCGGGCGATATGTCTGTCCCGTCGTTCATGAAAATACCTAAGGAGCCGGGGGGGGACACAGCACGGTACGGGAGACCCGGCGGCTGATTGTGCTGCGTAAAGTCGATGATGTCGATGCATGAGCCCCCTCCGCAGGGTGTGCCCGGCTCTGCTACCGCTGCCGATCCTTCGTTGCGCACGACCGTCAGGAAGTCCCCGTTCGATTGCGCGATGGAGCGCGCGAAGTGTCCGAACGGAAGAACCACCGGCGGCATTTGCTGCACCTGGTCCAGGTCATAAACCGTCGCCAATTCCGAGTTGTCATGTCCCACCACGAGGTACTTCTGGTCGGTGGTGAACGACATCATCGTGGGGGTGGTCGCCGTCCGGAGCGCCGTGACCTTCTGGTTCGATGTGCCGTCGAAGATCAGCAGTTGATTCAGGTCCTGACGCATGACGTAATAGCGTTTTCGCACGGAATCCGGCAAGATGTCGGTCAAAACCCCCGGCACGTCCACAATGGTGCCGCGCTGGTTTACATCCGGGTTGTTCACCAGCACCCGCACAGGCCGCGGAATGTTGATAGCCGAACTGGAGGTTACCGTCAGCGTAACGACGCTGGTTCCCAGCGTTTCGAAGGCCGAAGGGTTCACCACCACCTGCACTGTGGCAGGCGTCGTGCCGGAGGATGGCACAACCTGCACGCCGCTGTTGTTCGGAGTCACAGTAAAGTCGGTATGACCGCCGCCGGGGTCGGTGATAGTCAGACTTTGGGTTGACGACGACCGGTTGCAGAAATTGGTCTGCACCAGCAGATCTTCCTGCGCCGCCAACAGGCGATGTTGCTGGTTCAAAGTTCCTACCGGCAGCGTCATGACGCCGCTGTCGGAAATGGCGTACAGCACGCTCCCCGCGGAGTTCAGCACCGCGCGCCCCACGATATTCTGCGGTATCAAGATCCGATCGCGGACCGTCAGGTTGTCCGCGTCCATGATGGAAAGTGTCGGCGGGCTGGCGGAGGACGTCGCGCCCGCCGACGTGGTCGTGGAGGTAAATGGTGGGCCGGTTGGTTGGTTTGCATCGGGGACCTGCATGTATATGAGGTTGTTTTTGGAGTCGATCGTGTGGCCCGTGACAGTCGTCGACGCCAGCGCGTTTGGGTAGCGTCCCATCATCACGAACGGAAAGGCGGGAGCATAGGAGCTCGAAAGCAGCCAATGACCGACCACGCCGTAGGTGCCATCGGTCGAGACGCTGACGCGCGGCTGAAGAAGCGGAACGGATGTGGCGAGGACCGCGTTGCTGATAACGCCAGTGCGGGAATCGAACTTGAAGATGAACTGGCTGGGGGTTAGGGCGCTGGCGATACCCCAGACGCTGAACTTGTCACCTGAGGCCGTCATTTCCGCCTGCACGATCTGGCTGGGCCACTTCGGGACCGGAACAGGCAAGATCGTTGAAACGTTCGCGATCGTGGTCAACGGAGATACCACGGCGTTTGTTGGGTCCATGGTGTAGAAGGCCGTTGTGGTGATGAACAGCACTTTTCCTGGGCCGCTGGGCTGGTTGTTATAGAATGCCGCGGCCAGCGGGGGGTCGCCGGTGGCGAACGTTTGTCGCGAATTATCGGTGAGGTGGATCAGCGTCAGTCCGTTAAAGTCCGTGGGCCTCGTCTGCGCATAGCCATAGTGAGTGACCAAGAGGTACTGAGCGTCTGGCGAAAGAGCCAGCGCTCCCGGCCATGGCATCACGCTGATCGAGCTGCGGAGCGTGTTGTCCGCCGTCGACATTACGTCGATGCGGGCAGCCGTGAAGTTGGCGATGTAGAGCACACCACGGGCCTCGTCCAGGGCGATATCAGCGGCCTCTCCTCCAATGGCCCTTACCGTTCCGAAACCGGCGGCATGGCAGGGCGTCGCGGCGCTCGCCAGTGCAGCGAGTGCAATTAGAATTGGAAATCTGTTGATGCGCATAGTATGGGTCTTCAAACGATTTGATTAAATGCCCGCGCAGCCCCGGATGCAATGATCGAAATAGCTAATAACCAGCGCATTACCAAAGTTAGTCGTGTATTTCTGCGAATTTGTGCCTATACTTCACGCGTGGGAAAGAGGAAAGTCGCGGCCTTCCGGAGCCTTTGGTCATGAAGAATTCTTTGTCGAAATTCGTACCCGTTACCCTATTGATTGCGCTCTTGGCGGCGGTTGCGCCGCCCAATCAGGCGCAGGTCCCGACCACTCTGACGCGCGTGTTCTGTTTGCCGGAGGGCCCTGAGTTCTATGTGGATGGCGGCGTTTATGCCCGCGCCATGAGCGCGTTCTGGCCGATTGGCAGCAAACACACGCTGAACGTCCCGCAGGGAACCGGAGGCATATCGTTCAACGCAGATGCTTCGATACAGTTCAGCTTCATCGGCTGGCAATGGTCGGGGGGAGCGTTCGAGGGAAGCAGCATCACGGTCACAGCCGACCCTGGCATCCAGCAGTACGTGGCCAACTTCAGCACCCAATACAAATTCGGCATCCAATACTTCTCTTGCAGCGATGCGGCCTCCTGCGCGGCGTCCCCGGGCATCATTCTGGTGAACGGTATACCCATCTCATCCGATACGAGCTCCTGGCAAGCGCCGGGCACCGGCATGATTCTGCAGGCCGTTCCTAACCCCGGTTGGATATTCGCCGGATGGCGGGCGGGCCCGAACCAGTCGATCCTCGGGTTTCAGAACAGTATCACGCTGAACGTCCCCATGACGGTCTATCCCATCTTTGTTCGGGCCAAGACCATTAACTTCGCGACCAATCCGGCGAACATGAAACTGTACGCCGACGGCGTCCTGCTGGAAACCCCGGCCAGCCTGCAGTGGGGTGAAGGCACCGTCCATAGTATTGCGGCATTCGCGGCCCAAAACGACGACGTATTTCAGCCTTGGATCTTCACGTCGTGGAGCGACGGGGGATCTTTGAGCCATTCCTACACGGCGGGCAACACCCTGGCTCCTGAAACCATTACGGCAAACTACACGGCCGGCGTGCACGCCAGTTTCCTGACCATTCCCGGGGCCTTGAGTCTCACCATCGACGGCCTGACGCTGCCGCCACCTTATACTTTCATCTGGGGAATCGGAACCACGCACAAATTACAAGCGCCTCTGCAACAGACCGACGCGCTGGGCGGAGTCTGGTCATTTTCCAAGTGGGACGATGGCAATACCTCGTCCAGCCGCAGCCTGACGATATCCGCAGGATCGCAGGCAATGGGTGTCAGCTTCATCGCCATGTACACCGGGCAATCGCGCCTGACGGTGAATAGTACGGTAGCCGGTTTGCCGGTGACGTTGGATGGCGCCGCCTGCACCACGCCTTGCAGTGTGTTGCGCCCGGTGGGTACGCAGGTGCATGTGAGCGCGCCCGCATCGGTTCCGCAGGGAGATAGCTCACGCCAGGACTTCCTGGGCTGGTCCACCAACGGAGGTTCCACGGTTCCTGGCGATTGGGTGGCCGCACTGAACGACGCGGCAGTCACCATCAACGCGACGTATCATCTGATGAACCACCTCACGACGACGGCCAACCCGGCTGCCGGCGTGCAGTGGAGCATCCTGCCCGGTTCGCTCGACGGGTTTTACGATTCGCAGACACAAGTGAGCCTGGCAGTGACGCCGCGGCCCGGCTATAAATTCGCCACCTGGAGCGGCGATCTGGCGGGAACGGTGCCATCCGGCACGCTGACCATGACCGTTCCGCGCGCCGTAGTGGCGCAGCTCAACCCCGTGCCGTTCATCTCGTCGCCCGCCCTGAACAACGCTGTGGGCGTCACACCGCAACAAGCCGTGGCGGCCGGCTCGGTGGCATCCATCTTCGGCTTCAACTTGGCTTCCACCGCGGCCATCGGACCGTCCAGCCCGCTGGTGCAGACGCTGGCCGGGGCCACTGTGCATATTGGCGCCAATTATCTGCCCCTGTATTTCGCTTCGCCGGCACAAATCAATCTGCAAGTGCCGCCGGATCTGGAGCCGGGCCAGCAGACCATTACCGTGAGCCCGCAAGGCATGCCGGATGTGAGCGCAAACTTCCTCATTGCGCGCAACGCTCCGGGTCTCTTCTCCATGATGCTGGACGGCCAGTCCTACGCCCTGGCGCTGCACGAGGACGGAACTCTGGTAACGGCCGACAAGCCGGCCACCAGAAACGAATTGCTGACGGTCTACGGAACCGGCTTCGGACCCACCGACCACACGCGGCCCTTTGGATTCCCTGTGCCGGCGAAGCCGCCTTACCTGGTGCTCGATCCGGTTTCGGCGCAGGTGGGCGCAAGCACGCTGACGGTGGAAAGCGCGTACGCGCTCCCGGGAAGCATCGGAGTCGATGCCGTGCAGTTCCGCCTCGACAGCACCGTACCTTCAGGCGCGAACTTGAGCTTCCTGCTGGTGGTCAACGGCGTGAACAGCAACACGCTGCTGCTGCCGGTGAAGTAAGACAGCCCCTACTAGGCCGAAATCGCCGGCCGCTTCTTGTGCCAGTCCGTGAGGCTCTGGAACTTTCGCGCGGCAGCGATCACGGCGTGGTCGTTGGTGGCGCGGGCCAGGAACTGCAAGCCATAGGGTAGGTTGTCGGAACTGAATCCGCACGGCACGCTGAGCGCCGGCAGGCCGCAAAGGCTGGAGATGCCGTCAGGCGCGCGCTGGCTGTTGTCCACCCGCTCCTCGGCGGGCGTCGCGGGACGCTGCTGCGGCTGCGGGTTGGCCGGGCGCGGGCCGCGCACCAGGCGCTGCGCAGTGGAGGAGCTGCCGGCCGCTGCGATCACATCGAAATCGTCGAACAGGCGATCGATGCGCTGCTGCAAAACCTTCCGTACGCGCTGGACTTGCAGGTAATCGGTAGCCGTCATCTCTTCGCTCGGATAGCCGTTCACTTGTCCCAATGGGTCTTTCAATTTGGCGCAATCGCCTGACTGGATCAGATTCTGAAAGGCCGAAGCGGCTTCCATCAGGATGGTGAGCTCGGCTGCGTCTTCGAACGGGCCTTCGGGAACTTGCGCATCGGCGACTTTGGCGCCGGCTTTCTCCAACATTTTGAGTCCGTCATCGATAGCCGCTTGGAGCGCCGGGTCGACGCGGCCCCACGCGTTGGTGAGGCGCCCGATGCGCAGCGGCTTCTCCGCGGCTTCGGGCGCATAGACGAATTCGGCGAGCGAGGGCGGCAGCGAATCGTGGTCCTTGGGGTCGTGGCCGGCCATCGCCGCCAGAGCCAGGCCGCAGCAGTCTGCGGTGCGCGCCATCGGTCCCAGCTTGTCCATGGACCATGCGATCGCCATGGCTCCATGCCGGCTCACGCGGCCGAAACTGGGACGCATACCGGAAATCCCGCACCAGGTGGTAGGGCAGATGATGGATCCGCGCGTGTCCGAACCGATCGCCCACGGCGCCAGGCCCGCCGAGACGATGGCTCCCGATCCGCTCGAAGAGCCGCAGGTCCAGCAGTCCGTGTTCCACGGGTTGCGCGCCGGTCCGGTCAAAGAGGCGTTGCCGTCGGAATAGCCGAGGCCGCCGGCCAGTTCGATCATGGCAGCCTTGCCGATCAGGACGGCTCCGGCGCGGTCCAGCCGCTCGATCACCGTAGCGTCGAAATCGAAGCGCCGCTCGGCGAAGGGCGGCGCTCCCCACGTGGTGGGGTAGCCTTTTACGGCCACCAGGTCTTTCGCGGCATACGGGATTCCGTGAAGCGGTCCGCGGTAATGACCGGCGGCGATTTCCTTTTCGGCGGCGCGGGCCTGCGCCATGGCACGCTCTTCGGTCAGCGTGACATAAGCGTTGAATTTCGGACCCAGCTGGCGGCTGCGGTCGAGATAGCTTTCGGCCAGTTCCACCGGCGAAATGGCGCGCCGGCGGATGCGGGCGCCCAGCTCGCGAATCGGCAGGTAGAGAATGTCTTCGCCCAGCATGGTTAGCCTTTCTTCCCGGCGGTGTCGTTGGGAAACAGGCGCAGGCCGGTGGCCGGCGCGTCGCTGTTCTCGAGCGGAAAGGCGCGGACTCGCGACAGCATGCGCTGGTGGTTCGCCAGCGCGCCCCGCACGCGCGTCTTCTGTTCGTCGGAAAGCCGCTCGCCATATTTGCGGACGACGTCGGAGAACTTGGCATCCACTTCCGCCTGGTCGGCGGCCGAAAGCGGCGCTCCTCCACGTCCCTGCGCCAGAAGGCGTGCCGGCCCCAAAGCCACGGCGGCCGCGGAAAGCGCGGCGCGGCGTCCCAGTCCGCGACGCGAGAAGGTCCCTCGGTCCTGTTTCATGTTCACTTACTATATCGCAGGCCGTTGGCGCCGTCCGGTGGCGAATGGCGCCGGCATAGTACAAACTCAAAGCATGCGCCTATCGCGTGCAGGCTTGCAGGCCGCTTCGCTCGCTATTGCCTGTGCCATGGCTCCGTTCGCGAGCCCCCAGGAGTCCGCCCTTCTCAAGCCCAACAGCGAAGCCGTATACCGTGCGCTGCGGGATTCCGGCATCGCCGAGGCGATGCTGGTCGAAAACATTGTGCTGCGCCGCGATGCCGGCGTCATCACTCTGAAGAGCGGCGTGATGGGATTCACGGCGCCCGCCCTGGGACGCGATACCGTGGCCGTCTTCGTGGGGGAAGGCGAGTTCGCGCTTACTCCGGCATCCTCCATCGAGAAGGATTACCTCAAGAGCCTCACCGATCAGGACTCCGTGAAGGAAACTTTCGACCGCGCCTTGTTCTGCTTCACCGACGATAGCGGCAAGGAAATCCGCCGCGATGCCAAGCCGCGCCCGGCCGATCCAAAGCTGGCCGAGACACTTCACGAATTTCGCAAGCGCCTGCGAACCCGGATCGAGGAGCCCCGCTCGATGGTGGAAGCTCTGCTCCAGGCCGAAGACATGGACAACGTGGAAGCCGACCTCTTGCGGGACCTCTACAATCCCGGCCACGCTGGCTTCTTCAGCGCTTACATGCACGGCCGCAAACATTCCGACCTGCGCTTTCACGTGAAACCGCGCGGCGCATTCACCCAGTTGTCCGCGCCGGAAGAAGTGGCGCTAGTCAACGTGGATCCCGGAGAGGCTCAGGAAGGCATCTGGTATCTCTCGCACCGCGGCGAGGAAATCGAGAAACACACCGCCAGCTCGGATGAGGACAACCGCACCGTGGAAGCCGCCAGCTACCGCGTGGAGACGGCCATCGGCAGGAACGATCACTTCGCCGCCCGCACTACCCTCGATTTCCGCGCCGTCACCGATGGCGACCGGGTGATCAAGTTCGCATTGCTGCCCACCTTGCGCGTCACGCGCGTCTCCTCGGGCGGCCAGGACGTTGCGTTCGTGCAGGAGGACCGCCGCGAGGACGGCAGCTTCTACGTGATTCTGCCGCAGCCGATGGCGCGGGCGAGCACTCACCAATTGGTCATCGAATACCAGGGCGATAAGGTGGTCCACAAGGCGGGCGGCGGCAACTTCAGCGTGGGCGCGCGCCAGAGCTGGTATCCCAGCGTCAATTCGTTTCGCGATCACGCGCTTTACCAACTGGTTTTCAAAGTCCCCAAACAGTACACGCTGGTGAGCATCGGCAAGCTCGACCGCCAGTGGACGGAACAGGACCTTGCGTGCAGCGAGTGGTCTTCGGCAGTACCTGTGGCGGTGGCCGGTTTTAACTACGGAGCTTTCACCAGAAAGGATGTGACGGACCCGGAACTACCGGGCTTCGCCATTGAGGGCTATGCCACCAGCGACGTGCCCGATTATCTGAAGGGTGCGGCAGGCGGAGCTGCCGATGCGATGACCCCCGCGCGGCTGATCGGCCAGACGCTGGTGGAAACAGAAAACGCCATGCGGATTTACAATGCCTGGTTCGGCAAGTCGGCCTTCTCGCGCATTGCCATCACCCAGCAGCCGGAATTTAATTTCGGTCAGTCCTGGCCCACCCTGGTCTACTTGCCGCTCAGCGCCTACTTGGATTCGACGCAGCGCTGGCAACTGATGGGCCTGCAAAGCCGCTTCACGGATTTCATCGACGAAGTGACGCCTCACGAGGTCTCGCATCAATGGTGGGGACACATGGTGGGATGGAGCACCTTCCATGACCAGTGGCTCTCGGAAGGATTTGCCACTTTTTCGGCCGGGTTGTATCTGCAGCTCACCGAAAAGAGTCCCGACAAGTGTTTGAAGTATTGGGAAAACGCACGCCAACGCATCCTGGAGAAGAATTCCTTCGGCCGCCGCGCCAATGACGCCGGCCCCGTCTGGATGGGCCTGCGCCTCATCAGCATGAAAAATGCGAACGGCTATTCCCATGTGGTCTACCGCAAAGGCGCCTACGTGCTGCACATGCTGCGGCAGTTGATGTACGATTCCAAGCTCGGCGATAAACCGTTCATCGACATGATGCACGATTTCGTCGCCCGCCACAGGAACGGCAACGCCTCCACGGAGAGCTTCCAGAGTGCGGTCGAAAGGCACATGAGCCCGCTGATGGACGTCGCCGGGAATCACAAGATGGACTGGTTCTTCTCCGAATGGGTTTACGGCATGGCCGTGCCGCGCTACAAGTTCGACTACACCGTGACGCCCACCGAAGACGGCAAGTGGCTATTGAAAGCCCGCCTGACGCAAAGCGACGTGCCCGCGAACTTTGTGATGCAGGTGCCCATTTATCTCGATTTTGGCGGCCAGGTGGTGCAACTGGGACGCGTGAAGATGGCCGGCAATGCAACCGTGGACAGCATCAGTGTGCCGCTGCCGAAGCAGCCCAAGCGCGTTCTCATCAACTACTGGCACGACGTGCTGGAACAGTAGCCGCTGTGCGGCTTTACCGATTCTAGTGCAATCCCGCGGCGCCCTTCACCGAATCCAGTAGCTTCGCCGGGTCGTAGCCGGCGCCGTCCTTGAAGACCAGCGTCACCTTGCGGATATCGGCGATGCGCGCGGCCGGGTTGCCATCGATCACTACCAGATCGGCCTGCTTGCCGGCGGCGATGCTGCCGATGCGGTCCGTCTCTCCCAGGTACTTCGCCCCGTTATAGGTGGCGATGCGGACCGCCTCCACCGGCGTGAAGCCTCCTTCCACCAGCAGTTCGATATTGCGCTGATCCGCGAAACCGGCCAGCGCTCCGCCGTTGCCGGTCGGGTCCGCGCCCGCGATCAGCAGCCCGCCGGCCTTCACGAAGGCATATTCGAATTGCAACTCCTTGCGCAGTTCCGCCAGCGCCGGCGCATCCGCTCCGCCGCGCGCACGGGCGCGCGAGCCCAGGTAGCTGATGGCGGCCTCTTCGGTGACCGCGTCTAAAAAGCGCTGCTCGACCGGCGGGCGGTCGCCATCAAACGCCTCGAAGACCGCCAGCGTCGAGGTGATCGCCACATTGTGCGCCACCAGGTCGGCAATCATGTCGCGCACCGGGCCGCTCGACAAATCGAGCTGCGCGATCTCGGCGCGGCTCATGTTGGGGCAGATGTCGGGCTGCTTGCCGCTGTGGAATTCGGTGTCAACCAGCAAGCCGTGTTCCAGGTTGTCGATCCCGATGGCGGACGCTTCGCGGAAACCGATGGAGCACAAGTGCCCCGTGACTTTGACGCCGCGCTTGTGGGCTGCGTCGACAGCCGCCTGCAGCTCGGCGTGCGTGATGTTCATGTAGGCTTTGAACGACGTGACGCCCTCGCTGACCCAATACTCCACGGTGCGAACGGCGTCGTCCGGCCCGGTCAACTCGTGCATTTGCGGACCGATGCTGCGCGGCCCTTCCAGGTATGGTCCGGTGATCCACATCTTGGGACCGGGCATGCGCCCCGTGTCGATCATCCGTTTGACGTTGAGGTCGGTATAGGGTTCGAGGCTCCCGGCCGTGCGCGCCGTGGTGACGCCGCTGGCGAGATACAGGCGCGGAAAACTGAAAGCCTGCTCGTTGTACATCGGTACACCGCCGCCCGACGGGTAGAAGAGGTGTTCGTGCATGCCCACAATCCCGGGAATCACGGTGTGGCCCGTGAGGTCCATCACCTGCGCGCCTTGGGGCGCGGCTGTGGTTGCTGCCGGTCCCACTGCCGTGATCTTGCCGTGGTCGATGACGATGGTCTGGTTTTCGAGCGGCGCCGCGCCCGTGCCGTCGATCACGCGGACGTGTTGGAGCGCCACCACCGGCGCATTCACCGTGACAAAAGGCGCCGTTCCCGGCGTCAAACGGCCCTGCCCCATGGCCAGAACAGAAAAAAGCAGAAAGCTGAACGGCTTCATCAGGGCTTAATTATATATTGGGTGGGGATGCTTTAGCTTGCCCTGACGCCGGCCCACCGCCGATCATTGGATCGTCATCACCCTCTTGGTCTCCATCTCGGCATTGAGCAGACGAACCTCGATCGGGAGCCCGCCGACCGATCCGGCCACCTGGCGCGTGACGCGCTCAAAACCAGCGATGGCTTCCGGTTTCTCCCAGAATCCCTCGTTGGTAACGAACCAGATCGCCGTGCCGTCGCCTTTGGAGACCACCACGCTGGCGCCGAGGTCCGCAAAGAATCCGATGGTCTTCAGTGCCCGTCCAATGCTTTGGGCATCTTCTTCGGTCGCGGAGCCGACGTAGTAAACCTCGTCTCTGGTCCCCATGAGGACCTTGCCGACCGTTAGCTTTTTGATATGGCCCGCCGGGTCGAGCAGCCGCACCGTGATCGGGAATCCGCCAATCGAGGGTGCGATGCGGCGTCCGATCACCTCATAGCTCGAAATCGTGTCCGGGTGATTCCATGCGCTCTCTTTGACCACGAACGAAACCGACGCGCCACTGGGCCCTTTCGACAGCAGGACGCTCACGCCTTGATTGCTGAGGAAACCGCTCGAGGCAAGTGCCTGGCCGAGCATCCTGGCATCCTCTTTGGTGGCGTAGCCGGTATAGTCGATCTCGTCCTTGGTCCCGATGATTACCTTGCGGTTTTTGTGCGCCTGCGTCCGATAAACTCCGGCCGCGAGCGTCACCAGTAAGGCGAGCCCGATGCCGAAAGCGAACGCCCGCGGCTTATGGATCATCGGAGCGTGTGCCCCCGTTACTTGCCGGAAACCGCGATGGTCACGCCAGGCTGCGTCGCAACATTGCCCACCTGGACCGACACCGCGACCGCCCCAGCCGCCAGGCCGCTGGGAATTTGCACGTTGACCTGGGTGAGCCCGGCCACGATTCCAGGAGCGCCTCCGGCGTAGCTCGGCTTCACAGTCTTGCCGCCGATAGTCACCGTCACGGTTGCCGCCACCAGTTCATTGGCGTCCGGAGTCAGTTGGCCGTCCACGCTCGGCGGGTTGGTCTGGCCGGTTCCGGTGAGGTACAGCTCCACGTAGTCGCCTGCGTTGAGCGGATGCGCGGCGTTGTTGTACGCGTAGAGGCCGTTCTGAATGTTGATGGCCGCCGCCTGGCCGGAAAGATCGGCGAAGATCGCCGGCACGGCTGTCGCCAGCGAGGCCGGGAAGGTTGCGGAAAGATCGCCGTTATATTTCACGAAGACCTGCACCTGCGATCCGGAAACTTCATACGGCACGATCGCCGAAATCTGGTTGGCGGAAACGTAGAACAGNNTGGGCTCCCGGCGTGTACGTCACCCCGGCAGCCGGGCCCATGCTGGTGCCGTAGATCGCCACAATCTCGCCTCCCGAAACCGGGCCCGCCAGGTTGCTGCCGGCGTTGGCCACCGCAGCGATCTTGATTTGGAATCCGCCCAGCAGCAGTTCGCGGACGGCGCTATTGCCGGAGTCGGCAATGTACAGGTTACCGTTCGACGCCACTGCGATGCCCGCCGGGCCATTCATGCTGGCGAACAGTCCCACGCCGCCATCGCCTGTGTAGCCACGCGCCCCGCTGCCCGCGATCGTATTGATGAAGCCGGAAGAGTAGATTTTGCGCACGCGCACGCTACCATCCGAAACATAGAGGTTGCCCGAAGCGTCCACCGCCACGCCGGAGGGATTGCCCACCATGGCCGAAATTGCCGGCCCGTCGTCGCCGGAGTAACCGCCCAGGCCGTTTCCGGCTACCGTCGAGATGATGCCGCTCGAATTCACCACGCGGACCGCGTTGTTTCCCGTATCCGCGATGTACACGTTGCCGCTGGCGTCGGTGGTCACGGCCACCGGCGTGGTGAGTTGCGCGTTGGCTGCCGCGCTGCCGTCGCCTGTGTATCCCGCCAGGCCATTGCCCGCAAGCGTCGTGATGGTGCCGCCGGAGTTGACTTTGCGGATGCGGTTGTTGCTGAAATCGGCGATATACAGGTTTCCAGAGCCGTCCACCGCCAGGCCGGCCGGGTAATTCAATTGCGCGGAAGTGGCGGAACCGTTATCGCCGCCAAAACCGGGCGTGCCGCTGCCCGCCACCGTGTTGATGGTGCCGTTCACGATCTTGCGTACCCGCGCGTTCTGCGTGTCGGCGATGTAAACGTTGCCGTTGGTGTCCACCGCGATTCCTTGCGGAGAGTTCAGTTGGGCGCTGGTGGCTGCGCTGCCATCGCCGGCTGAGCCGGCGGTGCCGTTGCCCGCGATGGTCGAGATGACGCCGGCCGCCGTCACCCTGCGCACTACGTTATTGGCGGTATCGGCGATGTACAGGTTGCCGGACGAATAATCCACCGCCACCGCTTGCGGCGTGTTGAGTTGTGCCGAAGTGGCCTGGCCGCTGTCGCCCGAATAGCTGTAGTTCCCGTTGCCCGCCACCGTGCTGATGTTGCCGCTCGAAGTCAACTTGCGGATGCGCCGGTTGAGCGAATCGGCGATATAGACGTTGCCCGAAGAGTCCACCGCGACGCCGGTCGGGAAACTGACCAGAGCTTTGGCTCCCGCCGATCCGTCTCCGCCGAATCCGGCCGTGCCAGTGCCGGCGATGGTGCTTATGTTTCCCTTGGAATCGATCTTGCGGATGCGGCTGTCGCCGTTTTCCGCGAAGTAGACAGCGCCGCTCGAATCGAGCGCCAGGGCGAAGGGTGTCACCAGTCCCGCCAGATTGGCCGCGGCGCCATCGCCGGAGTAGCCGATGCTGGGTCCCGTAGTGGTGCTGACGTTGCCGGCAATGAAGTTGATCATACCGTCGGTGGTGATCTTGCGAATCACGGCATTGGCGGAATCCGAGATATAGATGTTACCGCTCGTATCCACGGCGACGTCTTCGGGCGTGTGCAATTCCGCTGTGAGAGCCGGGCCGGCGTCGCCCAGGTAACTGCCGTAGCTGTCGCCTGCGATGGCGTTGATGAGGCCATCGGTAGTCACCTTGCGGATCAGGTTGTCGCCGGTGTCGGCGATGTACACGTTGCCGTTGGTATCCACGGCCACGCCGCCCGGCAGGTGCAGCAGCGCGTTGGTGGCCAGACCGCCGTCGTTAAATGTGTTGGCCCCCCCGGGACTGACCAGCCCGGTTCCCGCGAAGGTGTTGATGATGCCCGCCGCGCTGACAATGCGAACGCGGTTGTTCTTCGAATCGGCGATGTACAGGTTGCTGAATTTGTCGAGCGCCAGGCCCTGCGGCGCGTTCAATTGCGCCCGGGTGGCCGGCCCGCCGTCGCCCGAGAAACCCGGCCGCGAGTTGCCCGCGATCAGCGTCAGGTTCCCGCCGCCGTCCATCCTGAACACGCAATTCAAACTGCTGAAATAGACGTTCCCCGACGCATCCACCATCACCCGGTTCGGCTGCCCGATCGAGGTGCTCGCCGCCGCTGCCGGTGTGGGCGGAGGCGCTCCGCCGGCCACGGTGGCAACCGAGTACTGCTGCCCGAGCGCCACCTGGCTCGCCGCCATCAGCGAGATCCAACACAGCTTTCCAAACGGTTTCGACATTACACGTCCAGTCCTGACAGGGTGAATGAAAGATGAATAACCATAGTAAGACGTTTCCGGGCGCTAGAGGAACCGGAGAGCCGCATTTAACGGGTGACCGCCTCAGTCACCGCTTCCGCCACCGCGCCCAGCGCCTGTGCGCAATCTTCACGGGTGACGTCATAGTGCGTCACCGCGCGCACCTGTCGATCATTAATCGCGTTCATCAGTACGCCGCGCCGTTTCAGTTGCACGCTGAGGGCCGCGGGCGGAACGCCCGTTCCGCTGACGTCGAAGACCACGATGTTGGTCGAGACCGCGCGCGGCTCAATCCCCGGAATGCGCGCCAGGCCTTCGGCCAGGAAGCGGGCATTGGCGTGATCGGCGGCCAGCTTTTTGGGCGAGTCCTCGAGCGCTACCAGGCACGCCGCCGCCAGCACTCCCACTTGCCGCATGCCGCCACCCAGCCGCTTGCGGTAGAGACGGCCCTTGTCCATCAGGTGCTTTGGCCCCGCCAGGATCGATCCAGCCGGTGCGCCCAGGCCCTTCGACAGACAGAACATCACCGTATCGGCCGGCGCGCAGATCTCGCGCACGGGCATCCCCGTGGCCTCAGCCGCATTGAAGATGCGCGCGCCGTCCATATGCACCTTCAACCCCCGCTCGTGCGCGCCGTCGCAGATTTCGTAAATGGTTTCGATGGGGTAGACCGTGCCGCCCCACATGTTGTGCGTGTTCTCGATCGCAATGAGCCCGGTCGGCGCCGAATACGGGCTCACCGGCTTGATGAGCCGCTTCACTTCCTCCCAGGAGAGGAGGCCGTCGCTGGTTGGGATCGCGCGGATCACGCAGCCGGAAAACCACGCGACCATCGACATCTCATAATCCAGCACGTGCGCGCGGGAATCGCAGATCACTTCCTGCCCGTGTTCGGTGAGCAACTTCACCGCGATGGTGTTCCCCATCGTGCCGGTGGGGACGAACAGCGCCGCCTGCTTGCCGGTCACGTCCGCGGCCTGCTCTTCCAACCGGTTTACGGTGGGGTCTTCGCCGTAAACGTCATCGCCCACTTCGGCTTCCATCATGGCGCGCCGCATCTCGGGTGTGGGCTTGGTGACGGTATCGCTGCGCAAATCGATCGTTTTCATGTCGTCAAAAACTCCTGCAACACTTCATTGGAAAGCATCACGCCGCGCTTCGTGAGTCGCAAAACCCCATCCTCGGTTTCGAGCAAACCGGCATCCACAAAGCGCCGGATGGGCTGTTCGAAGCGAAGCCACTCGTCGGCCGAGGGCTGCATGCCGGCCATCAGGCGCAGCCCGACAAAGAAACGCTCATCCGCCAGCGCCGGTTCCCCGGCCTGGCTTTCGCGCGGCGCCAGGTACTCCTCGATCGATTCCGGATTCTGCCGGCGCGCGCGTCCGTCGAAGGAATGCGCGTCCGCGCCGAAGCCGATATAAGGCTCGAACTTCCAGTACTTCAGGTTGTGCCGCGATTCAAAGCCCGGCCGCGCGAAATTGGAAATCTCGTAACGCGCAATCCCCATCGCCGCCAGCCGCTCCACCGCCGTTTCATAGAAGGTAGCGGTCTCGTCGTCGCTCGGCGTGTCGCCCGCGCCATAGCGCACGCCGCCCAGCATCATCTCTTTGCCGAGGCGGCTGTCTTCATCCACCTCCAGCATGTAGATCGAGACGTGCGTCGGCGCGAGGCGCTCAATCCAATCGAGCGACTCCTGCCAACTGGCCTCGGTCTGGCCCGAAAGCCCGGCAATCAAATCGAGATTGCAGTTGCGGATGCCTGCATCGCTCAAGAGGCGGACCTCTGCCTCTACGGTCGCGGCCGTGTGCTTGCGCCCCGTACGCCGGATCTCTTTTTCGACGAACGACTGCACCCCCAGGCTGACGCGATTGATCCCGCCTTCGACCCATGCCCGGGCCTTTTCGGCGCTGATGGTGCCGGGCGCCGCCTCGATGGTCGCCTCCAGCCACGGCCGTCCCGGGACCAGTTGCAGGAACGAAGCCAATTCCTCCGCTTCCAGGGTGCTGGGCGTGCCGCCGCCCAGGTAAACCGTTTGGGGCGTCCACTCCCAGGCGTGCGCGCGGATTTCGTCTGCCAGCGCAAGAAGATAGCGCTCCCGGAGGGCCGCCGGGAAGACCCCCGACGCGAAGTTGCAGTAAGTGCACTTCTGCGCGCAGAACGGATATGAGACGTAGACTCCCGCCACCCTATTTATTGTAGCGGGCTGCATCGCGTTCTGCGATAGGCNNCCCATCGTGGTGGAACGGGTCCGGTTGACGGAGAAGGATATCGCCATCGAAGGCCGCTTCGAACTGCCGCAACTGGCCCGCTTGAATATGGAAGACCAGGTCTTCATCACGGCGTTCGTGCGCTCCCATGGCTCTATCAAGGAGATGGAACAGGTCTTCGGCGTCAGCTATCCGACCATCAAATCGCGCTTGACGCGAATCGCCAACAGCCTGGAGTTTGTGGAGACCAATCCGAAGCCCTCGCGATCGGAAGTGCTGGACCGCCTGCAGCGCGGCGAGATCAGCGCGCAGGATGCCATTAAGGAACTGGAGTCGAGATAGGAGATATACCATGAACGAGAATCGAATGAAGATATTGAACATGCTGGCGCAGGGGCAGATTACGCCGGATGAGGCCGAGCGCCTGATCGCGGCGTTGGAGAGCGAGGCGCCGCCGGCCGGCGCGTCGGGCGCTTCGGAGCAGGCGTCTAAGCCCAAGCCGAAGTACGTTCGCGTCGTGGTGACCGATCACAACAAGCATGGAGACCCGGTCAACATGAACGTCCGCGTGCCGTTGGGGATGCTGCGAGCCGGTGTGAAGTTGACCGGCTTGATTCCCAAGCAGGCCCGCGACCGCGTGAACGCGGCGCTGCAGCAGGACGGCGTGCCCTTCGATTTGAGCGAGATCACTTCCGACAACCTGGACGAAGTGATTGCCCACCTCGACGAGCTCACCGTGGATGTCGAGGAGAAGGGCAAAACCAAGGTCCGCGTCTTCTGTGAGTAACCACGCCATGAACTCGAGAACCGCTCTCCGGTGGGCCGCCCTGCTGCTAGTCTCCCTGCTGCTGGTGTTCCCCGCCACCTGCGCCGAGACCGTGATCCTGGCGCGCCACGCCGAGAAGGCCGCAGCTCCGGCCGACAATCCACCGCTCACCGCCGAAGGCCGCCAGCGGGCCGAAGCTCTGGCAAGAATGTTATCAACCTCCGGCGTGACGTCGATCTACGTGACCGAATACCTTCGCACGCAGCAGACTGCCGAACCCTTAGCCTCGCTGTTGCATCTGACTCCGCAGCACATCGACGCCAAGAAAACGCCGGATCTGGTGGCCGCCATCCGCGCGCAAAAGGACGGCGTCGTGCTGGTCGTAGGTCACAGCAACACCGTCCCGGAGATCATCGCGGCGCTCCGCGGCCCAGCCGTGAAGATCGAAGACGGCGAATACGATTCCCTGTTCGTCCTGACGATTTCGGGGAAGGATGTGTCGCTGCTGCGGCTGCGTTATGGCGCCGCGTCCGCGCCGGGTGATCCGGCGTCGCGCGGCCAGCCCATGCTGGTCCCCAAGAAGAAGTAGCCTCTTTCGAAGATACCCCCAAGAGCGCACGACGCCGCGGTAAACCGAGCCAGGTTCAGAGGCTTCCGATCACTACGAGACTTCCGGGACCGGCGCCTAGTACTGCCTTCAAGGGAATGGATCGGTCGAACGTAGCGAGGCGGCCGTGATTTCGAACCGCCAGGCCAAGCAGATACGCATCCGTGATTTTCTGGTGTCCGCCGATCATCGACAGCCGAAATAACGACTCATCCAGGAGAGACACGGAATCCTCCCAGAAATGATGGTCCGTCACGGAGCAAGCGCCGCGCAGATCGCCGGCCACGTCTGAAGCAGACCCTAACGCCGACGGATAGGCGGGATTAGTCAGGATGCGGGTACAACCGTTGATCGTCATCGGGCATGTCGCCCAACCGTGCTTTCGGTTCTGCCCCAACCAGCGGTGTGCCTCTTTGTGATAGATGTGGCCCGTATCGAAGAGGGCTACCAGGACATTCACGTCCAGAAGGGCAATGCTCACTCTTCGTCTCGCAATCGGTTTACGAGTTCGAGATCAGCTCTGGGAGCGCCAGGAATTGGCGTCAGGAGCCGAAACCCATTGCGAAACTTGGGGGGTGCTTTAGCAGCCAGCGACTGCCGGGCCAGTTCCGAGATGACCTGCCCGAGCGTCACCCTTTGTTGCCGGGCCAACTGCTTGGCAGTGGTGACGAGTTCGTCGTCGAGTTCCAGCGTCGTACGCATACCTGAAGTGTAACACATCACGCATCAATTTAGGTGATGATTGATGTATTTCCAGCCGTCGTGACAGGCGGTGCACTTTTCCGATAAGCCCACCGATCGCGAGTCTGCTTCCAATGCGTCTGTTGCAGGTCTATGCTGAAGACGTGGGGGCCTCATTGAAACCGACACCGCTTTGTGCTCTGGCGATAGCGGCATTGGCGCAAGTAGCGCCCGTCTCGATCCCACGATTTGAAGACTATGCGGTCACTGAGGTTTGGCACGGAACGGCAACTCCCGTCAAGATTGTTAAGCCAGCGGAGAGGATGTTTCGGACGCGGCTGACGAACGCCACGAAGGGACCCGCCAACTTCGCCGGACACTACAGGTTCACAATTTGGGGGTGCGGATCGGAGTGTATTTCTGGAGCGATTATCGACCTCGAAACGGGGAACGTGTTTTCACCACCGCTCGCCAAAGAGGACCCGGACGTGATGCACTTCAGCGTCTGCCAGAGCGCCTATGAAAACTCCGGGGTCGAGTTTCGCGTCAACAGTCGGCTGCTGGTTCTGCGATGCGGCTTGAACTATTCAGAGCGCCTCCAAACCAACGTTCCAGACGCTTACTATTTCGTCTGGGAGGCTGAACGGTTTAGCCAGATCCTTCATGTGCCAGGAGGACGGAAGCGCTGAAGGCGCCGTTCGTGGACGAAACGGGCTTATCGGAAAGTGCTCGCCCCTACCCCACCAGTTCCGGCTCCGCCACGTAGCTTCCGCAACCCTTCTTCTTCGCCAGCAGATCCAGCCGCATCATCTCCGCCGCCACTTCCTGCGGCACGGCGAATTCGCGTTCTACGCGCTCGCGGTAGACCGGGCCGGAGTTGTAGGCGCAGAAGGGATAGATCTTGCCGTTCGGCGCGGCGTAGTGGATCACACAGCGCTTCACACGCTCCACATCGTAGTTATACGAATCCATGAAGTGCATGCCGGCCAGCATCAGCGTGCGGTAGGTGAAGCCCTTCTTTTCGGCTTCGCCGCGGCCGTGCTTCTTATCGGTGAGGCCTTGCAGGGTTTGCAGGAACTTGTTGAAGTCGAGGCCTTCGGGCGCTTTCTCGGCGTGGAAGAACTTGCGCAGGCTGTTCCAGGCCTGCAGCTTGGTGAAGAACTGCATGCGGCGCTTGCCGGCCTTGCGCGCCAGCAGGTCCATTTCCTGGAGCATCGGGCCGACGTCCACGAACTGCGTCACCGGCGTCGCCTTGCGGTTCTGGTCCACGAACANNGTCACGCAGCTCAGCGGGAACCAGTCCTGGTAAGGATCGGCGATGCCCGTCTGTTGTTGCACGGCATGCGCGAAATCGGAAAGCGTGAAGCGCTTGGCCTCCAGTTCGTGGCGCGCGATGCGTCCNNGTCGTTGAGCCCCTTCACGATGGTGGGGACGAACACGATCTTCAACCCGGCCTTGCGAACGTTCTCGATGCACTTCAGCTTCTTTTCCCACAGCCGCTCGCCGCGCGTCCGGCGGTAGACGTCGTCGCACACGCCGTCGAACTGCAGGTAGAGCGTATGCAGGCCGGCTTCCTTGCACCGTTCGGCGAATTTCAACTCGGTGAACTTGATGCCGTTGGTGGCCGCCTGCAAGTGGCTGAAGCCCATCTTCCGGGCCATGCGGAGCACGTCCAGGAACCGCGGGTAGATGGTCGGTTCGCCGCCGGAGAACTGCACGATGCGGCAGGCCACCGGCTTTTGGTCGCGCAGCGCCTGGAGCATTTTGCGGACAGTTTCGAAATCCGGCTCGTACACATAGCCCGCCGCGTTGGCGTTGGCAAAACAGACCGGGCAGGTGAGGTTGCAGCGGTTAGTGAGATCGACGTTGGCGAGGCCGGTGTGGCTGGTGTGCAGATTACACAGGCCGCAATCGTCCGGGCATTTCGTGGCGTTGGTCACCGCCGGGTTCTCCAGGCCACGGTTGTCGCCGAAACTCCATTCCTCCATCTTCAGATAGAGCCGCGCGTCGGAATAAACAATGTCGCGGAAATCGCCGTGGTTCGCGCAATGCTTTTCCATCACAACTTTGCCGCCGTCTGCAAAGATTCTGGCGTCAATCAGTTGCGAACAATCGGGGCATAGCGATTGAGTGGTCTTGGGAAGGCCCGTCGTGAGGTTCCGGATGGGAGAACCCGTATAGGTAGTTTTAGGTTGTAATACCTGGAATTCCGCCATGTTTGAGATTCTAAGCGGCTTAACCCGTGAAAACTAGATTCGGGCACTAAAAGGTGAATTCCAGCACCTGGACGGGGAATTTTGAGGCTGAACGGTAACCTGCGTTATCCTGCGGTTTGACCTCCGTACTCGACCTTCCGCACGCCGCAGTCTCTTTCGGGGCGGCCTTCCTGGCTGGCGCCATCAATTCCGTCGCTGGCGGCGGAACGCTGGTGTCGTTCCCCACGCTGATCTGGCTCGGCCTCGATTCGGTCACCGCCAACGCTACCTCGACGGTGGCCATCTGGCCGGGCACGGTGGGCAGCGCTTGGGGGTACCGCCGCGAACTCCGCGCCGCCGAGCCGCGCTTCCTGGCGCTCATCGTCCCCAGCCTGGTCGGCGGCATCGCCGGGGCCATCCTGCTGCGTTACACACCCACCGCGACATTCGACCGCCTGGTACCCTACCTCATCCTCTTCGCCACCCTGCTGTTCGCCGCCCAGGAAACCGTGCAGCGCCACCTGGGGACCGGGTCGGAAGCGGCCCGCCGGTCAGCCCGCTGGATGATCGGCGGCATGCTGTTCCAATTGGCGGTAGGCCTTTACGGCGGCTATTTCGGCGCCGGCATCGGCATCCTGATGCTGGCGGCGCTGAGCATTCTGGGGCTCCGCGACATCCACGAAATGAATGGCCTCAAAGTGGTGTTCGGCGGCAGCGTGAACGGCATCGCCGCGGCTTATTTCATCTGGGCGCGCATGGTGTATTGGCCCTACGTGGTGCTGATGGCGGTAGCGGCGATCGTCGGCGGATTCGCCGGCGCCGGGGTGGCCCGCCGCCTGGGCCGCACCGCGGTCCGCCGTGTGGTCATCGCCATCGGGGTAGGGATGGCGGTGTCGCTGTTTCTCCGAAAATAGAGTAGCGAACATCACGCCCTCGCTTGGGCCGTCAAATCCCCTCGACAATTCCGCTAGCTCCCGGACCAATTTGGGACTAGAATTGTCTTGGAGGCCGTAGTATGGCGGGCCGGCTCATCATCGCCGGATTCGTACTTGCGTTGCTGGCGCCCGCGTCCCTGGACGCCGCGGCCGTGCCGCGCAGTTGGCAGGACGGCCAAATCCTCTCACGCAAAACCGTTTCCACTGGGCGCACCTACCTGCGCAAGCAGTACGTTTATCGCGTCAAAGCCTTCAACCATTCCTATCTGGTGGTGTCCGATACTGCGCTGCAACTGGATTTGTTCGTTCCGATGCGCTTCTCGGCCGACCGCAGGCACCTGTTCATCCAGGATGCCGACGGCCGGGAATGCAGAGCCGCGATCCTTCAAGTGGCGCATTATCGCCGCCAGTAAGCCCGGGGCCGAACATTCCGTTGCCTGGCGAAACCGAGGTATAACAGAGGTGTGGAAAATCGGACCGAACCCAGAACCTTATGGCAATGGGTTAGATACATCGTCGTGGCCATCATCGCGATATGGCTGGTTATCTGGATGTTACAGTTTGTTGGCATCAATCTCCTTAAATGAATGTCGCCGTTGCTGTACCACTTCCACGCATCGTCTCTGATAAAATCGTTGCAGTGTTCCTCCCTAGCCAGCACCTCAAATCGGCGCTGGCTTGGCGTTGAGTCGTTGAAAATGCGCGCCCGTAGCTCAGTTGGATAGAGCGGCTGGCTTCGAACCAGTAGGCCGGGAGTTCGAGTCTCTCCGGGCGCACCACTAACCTGTTTAGTTATCAGTTCTTTACGGCACGCTTGCCACAGTTGGCAGGCGGCAGGTAAAGCCGAGTGTGCCCAGAACTGTGCCCACCCGTTACCGCACGCGCCCTTTCCATCGCGACGAGGATTGTCTGCTCTTGCGGGTGGATGTAGCGCTTCGTGGTGTTCATGTCCCTGTGTCCGGGCGAAAGAATTCAAACGTCTATTCCAAACGACGGCTACTATCGAGGCGGATGGGCGATGTAGTCAGCCGGCAGATTTGGGTCGAGGCAGGTACCGTCTTCCTGATACGTGGCCTTTCTCAGCACGGACGGGGTCAGAATCGCCACGAAATCAACCTGCGTCGAAGCAATCTCGATCACCTCGGCAACTTCTCCAAACGAGACGTTCGGATCACCGGTAACGAACACATACCTGTAGGCTCGTGTTCTAAAGATGTCGTGCAAGCGGTGTCCCAATTCGTCGCGTTTTTGATTCTCGGAGTTCAGTCTGAGGACTCCGCCAGGTAGTACTTCCAAGACCACGTCGCGGACATCGCCACAGCGCCCTAAGCCCGCTATTCTGACGGCTAGACCTGTAGACGGATGGGAGCAACTCGCGATGAAGGCTGTCAGACCAAAGAGCAAGGCCGCGAGCGGGGCCGCCACCGGATTCATTCGCGTCGGCACCTCGCGGCAACGCCTCGGCACCAGAAGAATTCCCGATCTCAAGGTGTTGCGCCGGGAAAGCCGGGCCTGGAATCACCGCATGAATCGTGACCGACTCAAAATCAACTGGAAATTCCACCGCAAGACGGCCCGTCGCAAGTTCTACAAACGGAGATCTCTCACGCGATGAGAAGCCGGATCCGATAAATGCAAGGAGACAGGCACGTTTGCCCAGGCTCGCCACTCCGCCAGACGCACGAGAAGATAGTCTCCGCTCCACATTGTCATGCTGCCGACGAGAAGTTGTACCCATACCGCTGGGTGGACGGTCTGGTTTAAAAGCCCAACCAGCATTCCGACGACGAGCAGCACGGGAAAATTAAGCAGTCCGAACACAAAGAGAACAGTATCGAAGGCTGATCCCCAGGACTCATTGCGGGTAAACATCGCGAGCAACACCACCCCCCAAACAAGCATCGCAGTTGGCCACCAGATCCGGACTTTGGCCCAGTTGACTGCCTCCCGCCTGCTTTCCAAGAGCCACATGAGCAGTTTCCACACACCGCAGCACGCGAGCGCCAACAGAAGTCCGATCAGCACGGTCTTCCAGTTGAGCGTCAATTCCCCCGTCTCGCGTGGATCCCACCCGACGGCCTCGCCTTCTTGTCCGAAAAGTCCGCGACCCAATAAGGCTGAAAGGCCCAGGGTTCTAACCAGAAACATGGTCCCCGTGACCTGCCTCGATTTTCTCAGCC
>PLZX01000329.1 GCA_003152325.1 Bryobacterales bacterium
ATGAGAAATTGCAGAAGGATGTCGTGGCCGCGCGCGCCGACAGCCATACGGATGCCGATCTCTCTCGTCCGTTCGGTGACGCTGACCAGCATGATGTTCATGATGCCGATGCCGCCGACCAGCAGCGAAATGCCGGCGATGCAGATCATCACGATGCTGAAGATGGCCTGGGTCTGCTTCTTCTGTTCGAGCAGGCCCGCCGGAACGGTCACCGTGAAATCGCCGGCGTCTTTATGGGTGGCCGCCAGGATGGCGGTGACCACGTTGGAGGTTTCGATGGAATCGACGTTGGGTTGAACCTTCATATAGATCCCGTCGATTTCGTCTTTGAGATAGCTGGTTTGATCCTCGAAGCGGCGCATCACGGTGTTCAGAGGCGCGATGATCATGTTGTTGCGGTTGAGGGTCTGGACGCCTTCGACGTCGGCGTCGGTGCCGGCCTGGGGCTTGAGGATGCCGATGATCTGCAGCCAGGTGTCGTTGACCTTGACGTACCTGCCGAGCGCATCGCCGTAGCCGAACAGGCCGACCTTGGCGCCTTCGCCGAGGACGCAGACGGGAGCGGAATCGCGGTTTTCGTCTTCGCTGAAGAAGCGGCCGCCGTCGGCCAGTTTGAGGCTGTTGATCTCAACGAAATTGGGGTAGACGCCGATCAGAGTGGGCGGTTCCGAATTGGTCTTGGGCAGCAGCTTTTGCGGCTTGAATTTCTTGCGCGGAGTGATGGCCACCAGGTTTTGGACGTTTTCGGAGATGGCGCGATAGTCGCGGAACGTCAGTCCGGGTGAGAGCGAGCGGACGGTCTGGAGTTCGTTACGGTCGACGGCTTCGTGAGCGTCGACAATGATATTGTTGACGCCGAGCTGATCGATGAAGCTCATCATCTGCTTTTGAGCGCCGGCGGTAATGGAGAGCATGGCGACCACGGCGCCGACGCCGAAGATCATGCCCAGCATCGTCAGCAGGCTGCGCAATTTGTGCGCGAAGAGGCTAGCCAGCCCCATTTTCAATTCGGGAATAACGTGCCCAAACATATGTCTATTTCCCTCCCGGCATGGAACTCATCGGGTCGGATTTCTTGTCGCTCTTTTCCTTCTTAGCGTTCTTGTCGGCGGTGGGATCGGCGAGGGCTACCACTTCGCCGGGCTGGACGCCGCCCGAGAGCACCATCATCGATTCGCTCTGCTTCAGGAGCTGGACTTCCCGAGGCACAAACTTGCCATTCTTCTGCTGAACGAAAACGGTGGGCCGGCCGCCTCTCTGGAAGATCGCCTGGGCGGGAAGGTGGAGCGCGTCGGGAATCTTCTCGACAACGATTTCGACATCGGCGAGGAGACCCGGCCGGAGAAGGACCTGGACCTGAGAATCCTGCTCGGGGGGAAGAGGCAGCTTGGCGTTTTCGCGATCCTGATCGGAGTAGGCCGAATTGGAACGGCTCAGGAGGCGCTGGATGGTATCCATGCCGCTACCACTACCACGGCCACCACCACTACCACGGCCACCACCACCACCCTGGCCACCACCACTACCTTGGCCGCCGCCGCCCGCGGCAGCTTGGCCGGAGGGAGACCCACCGCGGTCACCGCCACCCTGGCCGCGGCCGCCGCCTGGTCCGCCGCCCATCTGGGCCATGAGCTTCTGACGTTCTTCGGGGCTGGCGTTCTGCATGGCTTCGCGCATTTTCTGGCGATCCGCATCCGACATGGCGGCGCGCCCGCCCTGGCCACCACCAGCGCCTTGGCCGGCGCTGACGCCGCGGCCAGCACCACCGCCGGCAGCAGCGTCACCTGAGCCGCGTCCGCCGCCACCGCCGCGCCCGCCGCCACCGCCGCCCCGGCGGCCACGGCCGCCTCCTGCCTGGTCATCCTGAGCGCCCTGATCCTGAGCGGGTTGGCCCGGCTGTCCGGGCTGACCGAACAGGTCGGGCGTGGCGCCGGGAGCGGCCTGCAAGGAGGCAAACAGCACGCCGGCGGAGTTCACTACATTCTTTTTGGCGTTTTCCACGGCAGTGGCCATGATGCGATCCACCTCGGTGGGCTTCATCCCGAGGCCGCCAAGGAGCTGGCGCATGTCTACCGAAAAGACGACGTCGAACTTTTTGGCCGGGTCGCCGGAGAAGACATCCGCGGCGGCGGTGCCGCTGAGAGCCTTGATCTTGCCATGGAATTGTTTGTCGGGGATGGAATCGAGTTGCAGGAGAGCATCCTGGCCCTCGCGAAGGTTGGCGCGGTCGATTTCGCCGACCTTGGCCCAGACTTCAACTTCGGAAAGATCGAGCAGATCGGCGACGGGCATGCCGGGCTGGAGGGTATCGCCTTCGCGGATATCGGGCATGACCTGGCCGAAGTTGAAATTGCCGGCGCGGTTCTGGCGGATGGAAACGAGACCCGTGATGGACGCAAGAGATTTGGTGTTGGCGATGCGTTGCACTTCGCGGGTGACGTCGAGCAGGCTCTTGTTGCGGTTTTCGTTGAGGACGGCGAGCTGGGAATCGGCCTGTTCCTGCCGCGACTGGATGTCGGATTCGAGTTGGGTGAGGGCGCGCTTGCTCTGTTCAAGAGCCAGCAGGTTCTTCTTGGCGTCGATGGCGTCGATGATGGGATTCTTCTGCACATCGAGCTCAGCGTTGCGGACGGCGTATTTGGCTTTGAGCAACTGGACGGCGTCCTGGCTCTGGGTAATGGAGGTATCGGCCTTCTTGCCTTTGATCTGTTCGTCGACCTGCTCGACGGCCATCTGGGCTTCATCGAGAGCAGCACGGCGTTCGGAATCGTCATATTCGACGACCAGGTCTTTCTCGTGGGCAAGTGAGCCCATGGGGGCGAGGCTGGTGACCTGAACGGTGCCGTTCAAGTTAGGGGCCGTGAGCATGACGGCGCGCACGGCGCGAAGTTCGCCGCGCGAGAAGGCGCGGATGACGACGTCGCTGCGCAGCACCTTTGTGGTTGCGACCTGTTCCTGGTGCGAGGGCATGCTCTTGTAATAGCGGTAGCCCCACCATGCGCCACCGGCCAGGATGGCCAGCCCGAGTAGACGATAAATTGCCTTTTTCATGAAACTATTCCCGTCACGACAGGTCCACCTGAGGGCCTGTCACCTTTACATCTTCTTCTTGGCCCGTTTGGCGGCGTCAGTAGGACTCTCCAGGGTGACGATCTCGCCTTCCTTGAGGCCGCCGGAAATAATGATGTCATCGTCGTTGCGTTTGCCAACTTCGATGGCGCGGACCGCAAACTGTTTGCCCTTCTGGACGTAGACGGCGGGCTTGCCGTCCCTATCGAAACTGGCGCGAGCCGGGATGAGCAGCATATTGGGCTGGCGTTCGATGATCACTTCAGCGGATGCGCTCATGCCGGGGCGGAGACGTTCATCGAGGTGCTTCAAGGTGGCGCGGGCGGGGAAGGATTTTTCCGGCGTGGATCCGCCCTTGAAGACCAGGTTGGCTATCGGGCTGATGTAGTCGAGTTGCGCCTCGAATTCCTTGTCGGGGATGGCGTCGACGCGAACCCGGACCGCCTGGCCGATCTGGATCTTGCCGCGATCGACTTCTTCCAGCTTGAGATCGATATAGAGCTGTGAGAGATCGGGGATCTCGACGATTTCGGCGCCGTTCCAGGCGTTATCGCCCTCCTTAAACGGCGGGGTGGACTGGCCGAAGGTTCCCTGCGAGCGGAAGTTGGAGAGGACGATGGCAACGCCGTCGGTGGGCGCGCGGAGCTGCATCAGCCCCAGGTAGCTGGTAGCGGTATCGAGATCGCGTTGGTCCTTGTCCAGGCGCTGATTGAGGCGGCTGAGATCGGCTTCATTGCCGACTTGATGGGCGTTGATGGAGGCTTTGACCTGCTGCAGGTTGCCTTCGGCGACTTCCACCTGGATGCGGTTCTTTTCGCCATCGACCTTGGAGAGGACTTCGGCCTTGCTGGCATCCAGCTTGGCGGTTTCAACGGAGTACTCGGACTGCATCTTGCTCATGGCATCGGCTTCATCGTTCATCTTCTGCGTGGCTTTCGCCTGGACGATGTCGCCGCTGTCGCCCTGGACTCTGGTGGTCTGGGAGATTACGTTCTGTTCCTGGGAGACCGCGTCGAATTCGACCACCACGTCGCCCTTTTTCACGGGGATACCGTTATTGGCAAGGTGGACGATGCGCAGGCCGGGCGCGGGAGGAGCTTTCAAAATGGTGGAGCGGGCGCTCTTGATATCGCCGCGGGAGCGGACGCTGATAATGAAATCAGCGCGGCGGACGCGGGCCGTGGCCACTTCCACTTCGGTGGATGAAGTGTAGTGATAGGCGGCGTAGAGACCGCCGCCGGTGGCCAGGAGGCCGATCGCCCAGGTAATGATTTTGGCCCTGCGGGGATTGGACTTCCCGAGGCGCGTTTTGGGTTTGAGATCTTTTGATGCCATGGTTTGACTCGCGTTGGGACTGGCGGCGATTACAACGGCCGCTGGAGCGCCACAACGTCCCCTTTCTCCAGGCCGGATTGGATGGCCACATTGGTGAAGCTGGATAAGCCCAACTGCACCTGCTTCTTGGTGAAGCCCTCAGCGCCCTGGACGAAGACAAAGGATCCGCCGTTTTCTTCGAACACGGCGGCGCGCGGGACCAGCACGGCGTTCCGTTCGGAACCAAGCACCACTTCAGCGCTGCCGGTTAGATCGGGGATGACACGCGGATCCATCTTGTCGATTCTTAGGCGGATGGGGATTTCCCCGACGAAGCCGGCGCGGAAGGTACTCGTCTTGGACATGGCGCCGATGCCGATCAAAGACCCCGGCAGTTCGATTTCGGGATAGGCATCCAGGTGCATGGTGGCTTTCATGCCGAGGCGCAGCCGCTCCGCATCCACCTGGTTGACGGTGGCATTCAGAACCATGGAGGAGGGATCGACGATCGTGAGGAAGGGCTGGCCGGCGTTGACCTGGTCGCCCTCGCGGACCTGGCCGTATTCGCCGTTGCGGACGATGCTGGCCATGACGGCGATGCCATTTATGGGACTCTTGACGGTCATTCTGCCCACATTGTTCTGGGCGCGCTGCAGTTCGATGTTGGACTGGCTACGGCTGAGTTCCGAGACACGAATCTGGGCTCTTTGGGACTCGACCAGGAGGGCGTCCTCATACTGCAACTGTTTGTACTGGGCTTCGGCCTGCTCGACGGCGAGCTTGTATTTTTCCTTGTCGATATCGGAGCGGACGGGTATGGTCTGGAGATCGAGGAGGGCCTGGTCCCAACTGGCCTTGGCGGCGCGGATGGTCTGATCGTGAGCTTCCTTGGTGGCGGCCAGGCTGGCCATCATCTTCTTGATGCTATTGTCGGACTGGATGACGGTGTCTTTGTAGTCGTCGAGGCGCTGCAACTGGTTGGTGGGGTCGAATTCGGCCACGACGTCGTCTTTTTTGACGTGGATGCCGGCTTTGGCGAGGTGGATGAGGACGAGGTTAAAATCGGCGCCGCCGGGGCCACCTCCGCCGGCAGGGCCGGCGCCCAAGCTGCCGCCCATGCCGCCGCGGTTCGTGTTGGAACGGCTGCCCTGAATACGAGGCGCCAGCAGGGGCGCGAAAATCTGTGCCGCGATCGTACCGGTGACGCGCACCTTGCGGTCAAGTTCTCCTACCACCGCCGCGACGGTGGGCACGGTGATGATGGGACCACCGCCGCCAGCGAGCGCCGACTGGCTCTTGAAATAGAAAGCGACACCTGCGGCGACGACCAACAAAGCCAGGGTAATCCACAAGACTTTCCGGCGCCGGCGCGGTTCCCGCGGGGGTACAACAGTTGGCCGCGGCACTTGCGGTGGTGGCGCGGATGGTTCCCGGCGCGGATCGGGCACAGGAACGCTACTCGATTGGGGTTGCATTGTCCAAACCTTCCAGCCCAAAGGGCCCCGTTACAACATACACAAGGAGTTCAAAGGAAATGACGATTCTCCGTCCGCAAAGGTTATGGCTCGCGGGGTGAAAGTTCCACTTTTTCAGTGCGCAGGCAACTCGTATTGGAGCGCGCTTGCGCCAAGCCTGTCAAGCTGCTCTGTAAGTGCTAGAAAAGAAAATCAAAATCGGCTGTAAAGCGGCGGCCGCGATGGCCGAAAAAGTAGCCGAAAGATAGGTCGGCGATATTGGTGTGAACGGCCTCCGGGTTGAAGTGGTTGGTGAGATTGAAGCTGGACAAGGAGAGGCGGACCGAGTACTTGGGGTTGACGCGGATGTCCTTGGAAACCCGGGAATCCAATGAAAAGAAATGCGGGAAACGGTTCGAATTGGGTATACCGGCATAGTCCTGGAGAACGTTAATTGCGGAATAGGGGAAGCCGCTTCGGTATTCCACAACAGGCGCGATCCGGAAGGCCGCCGGCAGGCGGACGACGCCCCAGGCCAGAAAGCGATGGGGAAGGCTGGCGGGGAGGTTGGCAACCTGGTTGGAGCGAATGATGGGCGCAGGAAAACTACTTAGGTAGTTATTGAAATCGTTCAGGTCGCCGCGGGCGCGGCTGTAGACGTAGGAGAAGCATAATTGGCTGGACTCACCCTTCAACTGGTAGCGGGCGGTGGCTTCGACCTGGCGGTAGCGTGCGCTGCCGGTGCCGGAGAGGAGGTAGCCGCCGGTGTTGGTGGCGAGGTCGGGGCCTTCGGTGGAGACGGTGACGAGGCCGTCGGCATCGTTCTGGGTATAGCCGATGCGGAGTTTGAGATTGCGGACGACGGGCTGGTCGACCTGAACAGACCAGATATTGCTTTGGGGAGAGAAATTGCCCGGCGTGGGCCCCTGAAAGATAAGTTTTTGATGACGGAAGACTTCACCGAGGGTGTTCTTGAAGAGGAACGGTCCGGCGGAGACTGCGCCATTGGGGTCGTAGTAGGTCAGGATCTCCCGGGGGTAGCTGGCGAATCCATAGATATCAAGCGGGACGCGGTCGTAGAACCAGCCGAAGCCGGCGTGCACGATGGTGGTGGCACCGGGAAAGGGGGACCAGGACAGGCCGACGCGGGGGGCGAGGCGGAAAGATTCGGTGAGTTCCTGCGATTCGGCGCGCATGCCGAGATCCACAGCCAGGCGGGAAGTGATCACCCAGTGATCATGGGCGAATAAGGCGTAGCCGAAATCGGATATCTCGAATGGCAATCCGGGAGTGAAGGCGATGTTCTCAATCAACTGGCCGGTCGGATCGAGGATGTCGATGGGGTGTTTCGAGACCGACCCGTCCTCGTTGCTATCGGCGAAATCAGCTCCGATTTTGAGGTTGTGAGTACCCAGGTGGTGAATGGGTTTGGGGGAAAAGGTGGAGCCGCCGGCGAAGCGGGAGGCCTCGCGGGTCTGCTGGGCGAAATAATTGCCGCGATTGCCGGTGGGAGTGAGCACGAGATCGGCGGGGCCCTGGCTCCACACGGAAGCGTCGAAGCGGGTGACGGAGAAGATGGTTTCGAGTAGGCCGCCGAATATGGTGAGGCGGTCGGCTAGAGTGCCGGTGTAGTTGTGGGTACTCGCGTCGGGGGCGGTGGACTCGGGGTTGAAATAGTCGATATTGACGAAAGCCAGGCGTTGGGGTGCGACGTGGGCGGTGGCGGTGATGAGGTGGTGGTCCGAGACTACCCAATCTAATTGAGCAAACGAGTTGAAACCCTGCTGCTTCTTCAGGTTGAAGGGGAAAGGCAGGGTGTAGACGGGGGTTTTGCGAACCTCGTAATCGACGCCTTCGGAGAAATAGAGTTTGCCAGGGAGAATNNTCGCCGCCGCGACGGGTTTCGACGGAAACCAGGCCGGCGGTAAAGCGCCCGTACTCGGCGAGGAAGGGGGTCTGGTAAACATTGATGGTTTCGACGCTGTCGATGGGGACGGTGAGGCCGAACTGGCCGGTGGCCGGGTCGGTGACGTCGGCGGAGTTAACGATCATGGCGCTGCGGTGTTCGGCGGCGGCGGAGATCATGAGGCCGCCGCCCGGTTCGCGAACCACTCCGGGAATCATAGGGAGGGCGTCGGAAACGGTGGCGGGCTGGCTGGGTAGATCCTTGGCGGCGACGGCGGTGAGGGTGGCAGGGGTGGCGGCCACCTGTTCGATGGGAGAGGCGGAGCCTTGGACTTCGACGGTCTCGCGGTGGGTGATGGTGGGGACGAGGGTCAGTTCGAGCGAGATGGAGGCGTTGGGGGCGAGCTCGAGATCGGGCTTGCGGGCGGTCTCGAAATTGGCTTTTGCGGCCGATATTTCATAGCGTCCGGGCTGGAGAGCGGAGAATGTGGCATGGCCTTGGGGATCGGTCTGAGTATGTGAGACCAGGGCATGGCCGAGACGCAACTGGAGTTCGACGCCGGCGACGGGGTGGCCGGAGGAATCGACTACGGACACACCGATAGCCGCACCCTCCGGAAACGCCATCGCGGCGCGGCCCAAAAGAGCCAGGGCCAGACACAGTGCACGCAGTCCCATCACCCGCTCCGTCGGAGTCCTACCCCTGGGTTTAACACAATTGAACGGCTGCATGTGAGAGCCGGCGGAGGCTCATGCTATCGTGGAGACGGTGTCTTCGCCACTCAATTTCCATCTGGAGCAATACGACGGGCCGCTCGATCTTTTGTTGGACCTGATCCGCAAGCAGCAGATCGACATTAAAGACATTCCCATCGCGACGATTACGGCGCAATATCTGGGGTACCTGGACAAGGCTCGGGAGATGGATATCGACCTGGGTGCGGAATTCGTCTACATGGCGGCGACGCTGATTCACATCAAGTCGAAGATGCTGCTGCCACGCGATCCGGCGCTCGGCGAGGAAGCGGATAACGGCGAAGATCCGCGGCAGGAATTGGTGGATCGGCTGCTGGAGCACGAGCGGTTCAAGAACGCGGCGGAGATGCTGCAGCAGAAGCGGATGATTGAAGAGAACGTCTGGTCGAACCCGCAGATGAAGGCATTTGTGTCGGAAGACGACAATCCGGGGCTGGCGGTGGGGCTTTTCGACCTGGTAAAGGCGTTGAGCGAGATCCTGGAGAGGGCCAAGAACCGCCCGGTCTATGAAGTGGAAGCGGCGGACGTGACGGTGTCGGACATGATCCGGTACCTGAGGGAATGCTTTCTGGAAGCCGGCGCGAACGAGCCGGTCTATATTCTGCGGGTATTCGAGCAGCAGCGGACGCGCCGGGCCATGATCGCGCTGTTTCTGGCGGTACTGGAGATGGTGCGGATGCAGGCGGTGGTGGTGGCGCAGAAGGATCTGTTCGGCGAAATCGCGCTACAGCGGCATGAGAATTTCGACGCGGTATTCGCGTCGGGGCTGCCCACAGCGGCCATCGAAAACGACTATATCTAACGAAATCGGCATGGAAGAACTGGAACAACAACAACCCGGCGCAGAGCTGGAAACCGAAGGGCCGCAATCGGTCTCGATGGAAGAACTGATGGCGGCGGACCAGCCGGACGGGGACGCGCCGCCGGAGGTATCGCTCGAAGATGCGCAACTGCAGGCGGTGCTGGAGGCGATCGTCTATGTGGCGGAGGAGCCGCTGACGGCGGTGCAGATCGCGGCGGCGCTCAACCAGCCGGTGGAACGGATTCGTGAGCGGATGGCGCTCCTGGTGGCCGAATTCGAGAAGCCGGAGCACGGTCTGGCGATCCGCGAAGTGGCAGGCGGGTACAAGCTGGCGACCAAGGCGGAGCATCACGAGGCGGTGCGGAACTTCGTGAAGAGCCTGAAGCCGCCGCTGAAGCTCTCCTTGCCGGCGCTCGAGACACTGGCGGTGATCGCCTACAAACAGCCGGTGACGACGCCGGAGATTCTGGAAATCCGCGGGGTGCAGGGCGGAGGCGTGATCAAGACGCTGCTCGACCGGAAGCTGATCGCCGAGGCGGGCCGCAAGAACGTGATCGGCAAACCGATTCTGTACAAGACGACGAAGGAATTTCTGATCCAGTTCGGGCTGAAGGATCTGGCTGAACTGCCCTCGCTCAAGGAGTTCGAGGAACTGGGGCGCATGGCGTTTGCGGAGAGCGAGCCCGATGCGGCGGCGAACGCGGAGCAGCCCCAACTGGAATTGGAGGCTCCCGCGGAAGCCGTTGTGGAAGCGGTGGAAGCGGAAGACGCGAAAGCGGAAAGCCAGGAAAGCTGATGGCCGAAGAGCGGCTGCAGAAGATTCTATCGCAGGCGGGTGTCGCATCGCGGCGGCAGGCGGAAAAGCTGATGGCCGAGGGCCGCGTGGTGGTCAATGGGACGGTGATCACGGAACTGGGGTCGAAGGCGGACATCGAGCGCGACCACATCAAGGTAGACGGGCGGCTGATTCACGCGCCCAAACACCAGGTCTACGTAGCGTTGTGCAAGCCCAACAACACGGTGACGACGGTGAGCGACCCGGAACACCGGTCCACGGTGATGGACCTGCTGCATGGCCTGAAGGAGCGCGTATATCCGGTGGGGCGGCTGGATTATCACAGCGAAGGGCTGCTGCTGCTGACCAACGACGGGGATCTGGCAAACGCGATCATGTCGGCGGCCACGCATCTGGCGAAGACCTACGTGGTGAAAACCAACGGACCGCTGACCAAGGACCAGGAGCAGAAATTCCGCGACGGGGTTCCGCTTTCCGGTCGGCGCACCATGCCGGCGGGCCTGAAACTGATTCGCGACGCCGCGAACCCGTGGTATGAAGTACGCCTGGTGGAAGGGCGCAACAACCAGATCCGCATGATGTTCAAACATTTCGGCCGGCTGGTGGAGAAGCTGCGGCGCGTAAAAATTGGGCCGATCGATCTGGGCCCTTTGAAGCCCGGCGAGTTCCGCCATCTCACGATGGAGGAAGTAGCCAAGCTCAAGCGTTCCGTCACGCAAGCACGCCAGGAGCCGCATAAGCGGGCAGCCGAATGAAACGGGTTGAAGGCGCGACCCTCGCCGGCTTCGTCATGATCGGTCTGATGAGCGGGCTCCCGAGCTTGGCGCAAACGCAAGACGGGTCGCGGTTCGAGGTGGCGTCGATCAAGCCTGCCAACCCTGCCGCGCCTCGGGGCGGTCGCCTTGCCTCCCCTCCCATAAATACCAGGTCGGGACTGCTCACTGCCCATAACGCCACGCTAAAGCAACTCATTAGAGGGGCCTATGCGCTCGAAAACTATCAGATCTGGGGAGGTCCGGGATGGGTAGACTCCGCGGGCTTCGATGTGGACGCGAAGTCGACGGACAGCGCCGGCAGGGACCAACTCCTGCTGATGCTTCAGGCTCTGCTGGCGGAGCGGTTCCAGCTTCGATTCCACCACGAGAAGAAGGAACTCGCCGGCTATGAGCTGGTGGTTGAGAAGGGCGGTCCGAAGTTCCACGCATTGAAGCCAGGTGGCGACTCGGGGCCTGGCAAAACCAATCACATGCGTCTGAAAGACCCGGCATCGCTGGCCACGTACCTGACGCGTCTGAGTTCCGACCAGCCGGTGATCGATAAGACCGGACTCACCGGGCAGTTTGACATCGAGCTGGATATCTCAAAGATCGTAGGGGAGGCAACCCAGGGCGACCAGACTGCCGATCCAACCGCCACGCGCGAACGCATGTTCGAGGTCACGGCTAGCTACATCCAGGATCAGTTCGGCCTCAAATTGGCACCCGCAAAAGTCTCAGTTGAGATCTTCGTGATCGACCATGCGGAGGAGGCCAGCGCAAATTGACCATGAAACCGATTGCGGAAATTCTGAAGACTGCGCGGACCATCGCCGTAGTGGGGTTGTCGCCGAAGCGCTACCGGCCGAGCTATGGCGTGGCGGAGTATCTGCAGAAGGCCGGGTACCGGATCATTCCGGTGAATCCCAACGAAACGGAATTGCTGGGTGAGCGCTGCTACCCGGATCTGGAAGCGATTCCCGAAGCGGTGGACATCGTGGACATTTTCCGGCGCTCGGAGTTCGTGCCGGAGATTGTGGAGGCGGCCATCCGCAAGGGCGCCAAAGTGGTCTGGATGCAAGAGGGCGTGGTGCACGAAGACGCGGCGCGGCGGGCGGAAGCGGCGGGCCTCGAGGTGGTGATGGACCGCTGCATCCTGAAGGACCACCGGCGACTGGCACAAGTCTAATCGGGGCGGCGGAGTAACCCACCTCCTGGTAATTGCGCCATCCTCTAAGATAGTCGTCGCTTTCAGCAAGGAGAAAAGATGAACCGAAAGGTCTTTGTCGTTCTAGCGGGTCTGTGCGCGGCCGTTGGGCTGTACGCGCAGGATACGCCGCCCGATACACCGCAGCAGGCGCCGGCGGGCGGAGCGGGGCGCGGGGGCCGGGGCGGCGCCGCGGCCGCCAACGCGGACCCGCAACCCTATGACACCGTGATCACGAAAGACACCAAGAGCGCCAAGGGGATCTTCACTGTTCACCAAAAGAAGGAGACCTTTTACTACGAGATTCCCAAGATCGAGCTGGGCAAGGACTTCCTTTGGAATTCGCAGATCTCGAAGACGGCGATCGGCGTGGGCTACGGCGGCGCGCAGTTGGCCGAGATGGTGGTCCGCTGGGAACTGAAGGGCAACCGGGTGCTGCTGTTGGACGTGAACTACGGCGTCACGGCGGACCCCAAGTCGCCGATCGCGATGGCGGTGAAGAACGCCAACAATGAGGCCATCATCATGGCGTTCCCGGTGGCGGCATTCGCCAAAGATGGCGCTCCCGTGATCGACGTGACTCGTCTGTTCACGAGCGATGTGGCGGAATTCAGCGCGCGCCAGCACCTGGGCGCTTCGGGCGTGGATGCGACGCGGTCGATGATCGAGCACGTGACGCCGTTCAGCGAGAATGTGGAAGCCGAAGTGACGATGACGTACACCAATGGCGCGGGCGGACGCGGCGCGGCCGGAGGCGGAGGACGGGGAGGCGGGCTGGGCGGCGGCACCATGCGCGGATCGAGCGCCACCGTGGTGCTGCACCACAGCATGGTGAGGTTGCCGGAAAAGCCCATGATGCCGCGGCTGTTCGATAACCGCGTGGGCTACTTCACGACCCGGACCATGGACTACACGCACGACGAGTACAAGGCCGATAACGTGCAGTACATCGCGCGCTGGCGCCTGGAGAAGAAAGATCCCAACGCGGCCATCTCCGACCCGGTGAAGCCGATCGTTTACTATATCGACGCGGCGACGCCGGTGAAGTGGGTGCCGTGGCTGATCAAGGGCGTGGAGGACTGGAACATCGCGTTCAAGGAAGCCGGTTTCTCAAACGCCATCATCGCGAAAAAGATGCCGACGGCTGAGGAAGATCCGGCCTGGAGCGCTGAGGATGTGCGCCACTCGGTGATCCGCTGGCTACCGTCCACAACCGAGAACGCGAGCGGGCCGCACATTTCCGACCCGCGCACGGGTGAGATTCTGAACGCGGACATCCAGTTCTATCACAACGTGATGGTGCTGGCGCGCGACTGGTATTTCACGCAGGTGGGGCCGCTCGATCCGCGCGCGCAGAAGCTGCCGCTGCCGGACGACCTGATGGGCAGGCTGCTGGAATACGTGGTGTGCCACGAAGTGGGCCACACCCTGGGCTTTCAGCACAATATGAAGGCCAGTTCGGAGTACCCGTTCGAGAAAATCCGCGACCCGAAGTGGGTCCATGAAATGGGCCACACGCCGTCGATCATGGACTACTCGCGATTCAACTACGTGGCACAGCCCGAAGACCACATCGCGCTGGAAGACCTGGTGCCGCGCATCGGGCCGTACGACATTTGGGCAACCAAGTGGGGCTATGCGCCGATTCCGGGCGCCAAGACGCCGGATGCGGAAAAGGCCACGCTCAACAAGTGGTCGAAAGAGCAGGACGATAAGCCGTGGCTGCGGTTCTCAACGGCCAATTCGGCCGGATCGGACCCCGGCGATGAAACCGAAGCCGTGGGCGATGCCGATGCCGTGAAGGCCACTACCTTGGGCATGAAGAACCTGCAGCGCGTGGAAAAGATGCTGATGACAGCCACCGCCTGGAAGGAAGGCGAGACGTACGACGATTTGAACGAGATGTACGGCCGCGTGATCGGCCAGTGGCAGACCGAGATGAATCACGTGACCCAAATCGTGGGTGGATTCAACAGCCAGGAAAAGGCGGTCGGGCAGGAAGGCCGGATTTTCAGCCTGGTGGAAAAAGACCGGCAGGCGGAAGCGGTGAAGTTCCTGGTGGACAACGCCTTCACGACTCCGATGTGGCTGATCGATGAAGAGATTCTGCGCCGCATCGAAGCGGTAGGGGCACTTGACCGCATCCACAACGCGCAGCAGGCGGTATTGACGAGCCTGTTGAACAGCGCGCGGTTCGGGCGGCTGATCGAGCAGGAGACGCTGGACGGCACGCGGGCTTATTCGCCGGTGGAGTTTTTGAACACGGTGCGAAAGGGCGTCTGGAAAGAACTGGATGCTCCGACGGTGAAGGTCGACGCGTACCGGCGCGGGTTGCAGCGTTCCTACCTGACTCTGGTAAACGCCAAGATCAACGCTCCGCCGGTGGCGGCGCCAGCAGCCATTCCGGTGGGTGAAGAGCCGGCGCCGGCGCCGGGCGGGCGTGGGGGACGCGGCGGCGGCGCTCCGGGAGACGAGAAGGGGATGTACCGCGCGGAGCTGAGGACGCTGAACACGTCGATCACGGCCGCTTTGGCCAAGACGACCGATCACGAAACCAAGGCCCACCTGGAAGCTTCGCGGGACGAGATCGCCAAAATCCTGGATCCGAAGTTTTTGCCGGCGGCTCCCGCGGCGCCGGCAGCAGCGGTCGGCGGCCGGGGCGGCGTGAAGTAAGAAGGCGGGAGTCGGGAGTCAGAAGGCAGAAGGCAACGATGGAGCGCGCTTCGCGCGTATTCTGACTTCTGGCTTCCTCGACTTCTGACTCCTTCCCCCTTACCAGACGCTGCAGGCGTTGGGCGGCGCCATGGGCTGGCCGGGCTTACAGGAGAAGGCCTTTTGGAACTCCGGCATGTTGCGGACTACGCCGTTGACGCGGAACTGGGCCGGCGAGTGCTCGTTAGTCTGCACTTGCAGGCGGAGAAATTCTTCACGCGCGTTGGTGCACCAGACCTGGCCGAAGGAGAGGAACAGGCGCTGCTCCGGCGTGTAGCCGTCGATCTTTTCTTTCTTGTCGCCAATGGTGTTGAGTAGCGCCATGAGTGCGATGCGGACGCCGCCGTTGTCGGCAGTGTTCTCGCCGAGTGTGAGTTTGCCGTTGACGTAGGCGCCGGGAGCCACCGAAAACCCGCTGTACTCGTCGGCGACGCAGGCAGCGCGCTGCTGGAACTCATCGGCGTCCCTTTTGGTCCACCAGTCTTTGAGATTGCCGTGGGCGTCGAACTGGCGGCCCTGGTCGTCGAAGCCGTGGGTGAGTTCGTGGCCGATCACCATGCCGATGCCGCCGAAATTCACGGCGTCGTCGGTGTTGGTGTAGAAGAAGGGCGGCTGAAGAATGCCCGCGGGGAAATTGATGTTGTTCATCTGTGGGTCGTAGTAGGCATCGACAGTGGGCGGAGTCATGTCCCACTCGCCGCGGTCGACGGGCTTCCCGATTTTGTTCAGCACGCGGTGGAATTCGAAATCGTCGGCGCGGAAGGAATTGCCGAGAGCATCGTCCGGTTTGATGGTGATGCTGGAATAATCGCGCCAGCGGTCGGGATAACCGATCTTGTTGGTGATGGCTTTGAGCTTGACCAGGGCCTGCTGTTTAGTGGCCTCGGTCATCCAGGTGAGTTCTTGGATGTCCTCGGCGAGGGCCTTTTCGAGGGCGTCTACCATCTTGAGGGTGCGCTGCTTGCCTTCAGCGCCGAAGGTGAGATCGACGTACTTGCGGCCCAGCGCTTCGCCCAGTGCGCCGTCGGTGTAGGAAGCGCAGCGCTTCCAACGGGGGCGCATCTCTTCGGTGCCGACGAGGGTCTTGCCGAAGAAGTTGAAATTCTCCTGAGCGAACGCGGTGGGTAACAGGTGCGCTTCGGCGTGCAGGACGTGCCAGGTGAGATAGGTTTTCCAATCGGCGAGGGAAGCAGCTTCGACTTGGGAATTGATGGCTTTCACGAAATCGGGATAGGAGACGTTGATGTTCGTGAAAGCGGGGGCGGCGGCAGCGGTGAAGTATTCGTTCCAGCGGAACGCGGGTGAGAGCGCGGCCAGTTGCTGGCGGGTCATCTTGTGATAGACCTTCTCGGGATCGCGGCGGGAGACCAGGTCGAGCGAGCCTTTAGCCAAAGCCGTTTCGAGCTTCATGACGGTGGCCGCATCGGCGGCGGCCTGCTCCGGCTTTTCGCTCGCCAGTTCGAACATGCGCTCGACGTGGGCGACGTATTTCTGACGGAGCTCGACGGACTTGGCATCGTCCTTCAGGTAATAGTCGCGCTCGGGAAGACCGAGGCCGCCCTGGTCGAACTGCGCAATCACGGAGTTGGAGTCTTTGAAGTCCTGCCCGGAATTGAATCCGAACAGCGCGGCGACGCCGTGAGAGTGGAGACGCCCGATCTCATCGGCGAGCTGCGATTTTTCCTTGAGGTCGCGGATGCGGGCGAGCTCGGGCGCGAGGGGCGCGAGGCCTTTAGAATCGATGGCTTTCTCATCCATGCAGGCGGCGTAGTAGTCACCGATCTCCTGCGTGACGGTGTCGCGGCCGGGCGCGGGCTTGGCGGCTTCATCGAGGATCTGGCGGAGTATCGTCTGATTGCGATCGTGCAGTTCGTCGAAGCGGCCCCACTCTGCCTGATCTGGCGGGATGGGATTCTTCTTCATCCACGAGCCGCAGGCGTACTGGTAGAAATCGACGCAGGGGTCGGCGGATTGATCGATGGCAGTGAGATCGAAATGAGCAGGCGTCGAGTTCTGCCGCGCGGGGGTCTGTGCGGAGACGGCGCACAGGAAGAAAGACGCAACGAGTGTAAATTTGAACAAGGCTGAGCTCCTCTGTCTCACTGTAGCGCAGGCGCAATCGGGCGAATAATCCGGCCAAGGCAAGTGCTATACTTCACGCTGTAACTTCAACGGACAACATGGCAAGCATACTCATTCGAAAACCGCTCAGCACGCTTCTGGCAGAAGCAGGACAAACGGGGGAACACTCGCTCAAACGCGTGCTGGGCCCGGTGAACCTGATCACGCTGGGGATCGGAGCGATCATCGGCGCGGGTATTTTCGTGCTCACGGGGACCACCGCGGCGCAGTTCACCGGGCCGGCGATCGTATACTCCTTCATCCTGGCAGGCTTGGGGTGCGCGTTCGCGGGGTTGTGCTACGCGGAGTTCGCGTCGTTGATCCCGATTGCGGGATCGGCTTACACCTACGGATACGCGACCCTGGGCGAGTTGTTTGCATGGATCATCGGGTGGGACCTGATCCTGGAATATGCCTTCGGCGCGGCGACCGTGGCCTCGGGCTGGAGCGCCAACGTGATTCTGCTGCTGCAACACCTGGGCATCCCGGTGCCTCCGCAACTGGCGGCGACGCCGGGCACCGACATGGTGCAATACGAAGGCATCTGGCGGGCGGCGAGCACGATTCCTGATACGGTGAACCTGGCGGCGCTGCCTCACGTCACGGCGGCCTTCAACCTGGTGGCGTTCGTGGCGATCTGCCTGGTGACGACGATCCTGGTGATTGGCATTCAGGAATCGGCCAACTTGAACACGGTGATCGTGTTCGTGAAAGTGGGGACGGTGCTGGTGTTCATCGCGGTGGCCGCAATGTACGTGCTCTCGCATCCGCAGCAGGCGTCGGCCAACTGGCACCCCTTCATTCCGCCCAACGCGGGCGAGTTCGGCAAGTACGGGTGGTCGGGAATCGTGCGCGGCGCGGGGGTGATTTTCTTCGCGTATATCGGATTCGACGCGGTATCGACGGCCGCGCAGGAAGCCAAGAACCCCAAGCGGGACATGCCGATCGGCATCCTGGGCTCGCTGGCCATCTGCACCGTGCTGTACCTGGCAACCTCGTTTCTGCTGACCGGCGTGGTGAATTACACGAAACTGAACGTGGCGGCCCCGGTTGCCGTGGGGATGGAGGCCACCGGCCTGGCGTGGGGCACGTACCTGGTGCTGGTGGGCAGCATCATGGGGCTGAGCACGGTGATGCTGGTGATGCTGCTGGGCCAATCGCGCGTGTTCTATTCCATGTCCCGCGACGGGCTGTTGCCGGAATGGGCGGGAAAGATCCATCCCAAATTCCGCACGCCGTACATTTCCTCGATCACGGTGGGCATTTTCGTGGCGGTCTTCGCGGCGGTGATCCCGATCGGCATTTTAGGCGAGCTGGTGAGCATCGGGACGCTGCTGGCGTTCGTGATTGTGTGCGCCGGGGTGTGGGTTCTGCGGCGCAAACAGCCGGACCTGCCTCGTCCCTTCAAGACGCCGATGGTGCCGCTGGTGCCGATCCTGGGCATTTTGATTTCGCTGGGATTGATGGCGGGCCTGCCCATCCAGACCTGGCTGCGGTTGTTCGTCTGGCTGGTGATCGGAATGGCGATCTACTTCGGCTACGGGCGGAAACACAGCAAAGTGGCGCTGGCGGCGAAAGGGAAGTAAAGCGGTCTACACTCGCTTCGACCTTCGCCGGGCGATCTCGTCATTGTACGCGCGTGTCAGCCGCTCCACGCGGTCCAGCAGCCCGGCGCAGATGGCCTCAGGATTCAGTGCGCGGAGTTCCTCCTCCGACAGGTCCGCAAAATGCGTGGTCCAATCGGCTACGAGATCCGCGTTGAAGATCTCCTTGTCGAGCACGCTGATGGCTTTGAGGTTGAGCGAGGCCGGCACCAGCACGCGGTATTCGTCGAAGCGCTGCGAGTCCTCGTTCTGCGGATCGGGCGGGACCGCGGAGAGATGGCAGGGTATACCGGCGGCCAGCAAGACGTCGCGAGCGCGCTCGGCGTCGGGGGCGTGGTTTGAGCTCGGGGCCGCCGTAAAGGAGCAGGGGCAAGCTGCATGTTCCAGCCAATCGGGCTCGATCTCGAAGCTTTCCTCTACATCCTCTTCAGCCGGCAGAGGCTCGGCATCTGGCGTGAGATGTCTTTCCGCACACTCGCTCTCGTACGATCTCCGCGCCGCATCCGTGAGATCGGCCGCATCGATCCGCAGGAGCATTTCGTCGGAAAGGGACGCGTAGTACTGGCGCAATTCATCGGGTGTGACTTTCAACGAACCACCTCCAATTCTTCTAGAGCTGCTGCTACAGCTTGTAACCTTCCCAGCGGGCCACCACGGCACTGGCGAGACAGTTGCCCAGAACGTTGATGCCGGTGCGGGCCATGTCGAGAACGGCATCCACACCGAGCAGGACGGCCACGCCTTCCATAGGTAACTGAAACGTGGCGAGAGTGCCGGCCAGGACCACCAGCGCGGATCGAGGGACGCCGGCCACACCCTTGCTGGTGAGCATCAGGGTCAGCATGATGGCCAGTTGCCGGCCGATCGAGAGGTGCTCGCCGGCGGCTTGCGCCACGAAGATCGCGGCCAGCGAAAGATAGATGGCGGTTCCCACCAGATTGAAACTGTAGCCGGTGGGAATCACGAAGCCGACGATGTGCTTGGGCACGCCGAATTGCTCCATGTTCTCCAGGGCCAGCGGCAGAGCGGCCTCGCTCGATGCGGTGGAAAATCCGATCAGGAAGGGCTCGCGTACCGCGCGGTAGAACTTGCCCAGGGGGATGCGGAAGAGGAAAAAAGCGGGCAGAAACACGAGCAGCACACAGAGAATAGCGGAGACGTACATCGCGACAACCAGCTTGCCGAGGCCGAACAGCACNNACCTCGGCCAGCGAACCGCAAAATTTGAGGACGGGTTCGGCCTTTGCGCCGATGGCGGCGCAAGCGGCGCCGAAGAGGAAGGCGAAGACTACAATCTCAAGCGCGTCATTGCGCGCCAGCGCGTCGAAGATACTGGAGGGGAAAACATTTTCCAGCTTGAAGGTGCTTTGCGCCGCTGGAACGGCGGCTTCGGCGGCGGTGCGGGTGATGGGGATTCCCTCCCCCGGGCGCGTCAGATTGACAGCGGCGAGACCGAGAAACAGCGCCAGGGTAGTGACGATTTCAAAATACAGGATGGCCTTGAGGCCGATGCGGCCCATCTGTTTGAGGTCGCCCGAGCCGGCGATGCCGTAGACCAGGGTGGCGAAGATCAGGGGAGCAATGATGGAGCGGATGAGGCGCAGGAAAATGTGGCTAATCGGTTCCAGGTGCTGGGCGAAGCCGGGCGCGGCGGCGCCCACCGCCACGCCGGCGGCCATGCCGATGAAGATCCAGGCAGTGAGCGAAGGGCGTTTCATCTTTCTCCCCACTTGAGCTTCTGGCGGAGCACGTCGAAGAACATCTGGCGCGGCGGGCGGATGAGGTGCAGGGTGTATTGCGTGCTGTGGCAGACCAGCGTATCGTCCTGCCGGATGGGCGCGCCCACCTGGCCGTCGATGGTGAGGAAGACGCTGTCATCGGGACCGCGGGAGATGACCCGAATGATGCTGGTCTCCGGCACCAGGACGGGCCGGTTGGTGAGCATGTGGGGACAGATGGGGGTGAGGCAGATGGTGGGCACCGAAGGAAAAATGATGGGGCCGCCGGCGGAGAGCGAATAAGCCGTGGAGCCGGTGGGCGTGGCGATGATGAGGCCGTCGGCTTTGTAGGTGCACATGAATTGTTCGTCGACGTAAACGTCGAGATCGATCATGCGGGCGATGTCGGACTTGCTGAGCACAGCGTCATTGAGGGCGTCATGAGAATACGCCACCTGGTTGCCACGCTGGACTTCGGTGTTCAAGAGGCGGCGCTTGGCGACGCGATGCTCGCCGCGAAAGGCGCGTTCCAATTCGGGAAAGAGTTCGTCGATGGTGATGGCGGTGAGGAAGCCGAGGCCGCCGAGGTTGACAGGGAAGAGCGGGGTTTCGCGGCGGCCGATGGCGCGGGCGGCGGAGAGCAAGGTGCCGTCGCCGCCGAGCACGATGACCAGGTCGCAGCCTTCGGGAACCTCACGGCGGGGCATGCCGGGGGTGAGTGCGTAAACAGCGGTTTCCTCATCGATGCGGGCGGCGATGCCGCGCGCGCGCAGCCATTCGATCAGCGTGGGCACCAGTTCGACGGCGGCTGGGACGTTCGGCTTGGAGATGACTCCCACGGTCTTAATGATGGGCATAAAGGAGAAACTCCTGGTTCCCTTCAGCGCCGAGGATGGGGCTGGGCATGATCGCGGTTTGAAATCCGAATTCCCGCACGGCTTGGGTGACGCGTTCACAAGCGGCCTGGTGGAGTTGCGGGTCCCGAACGATGCCGCCCTTGCCGACCTGGCCCTTGCCGACCTCGAACTGCGGTTTGATCAGTATAACCATTTGCCCGGCGGGGCGTAACAGAGGGACGGCGGCGGGAAGGATGAGGGTGACGGAAATGAAGCTGACGTCGCAGCACAGGAAGTCGACGAGCTCGCCGACGTCGTCAAACCGGAGATGGCGGGCATTGATGCCTTCATGGAGTGCGACGCGGGGATCGGTGCGGAGTTGCCAGGCGATCTGGCCGGCGCCGACATCCACCGCGTGAACGCGAGCGGCGCCGGCTTGGAGCAGGGCGTCGGTGAAGCCGCCGGTAGAGGAGCCGATGTCGAGACAAGTCTTGCCGGCGACGTCGATGGCGAAATGTGTGAGTGCGCCGGCGAGCTTGAGCCCGCCGCGGCTGACGTACGGCGGGCGGGCGAGGACTTCGACGGCGACATCCTCGGCCACGGGCTGGCCGGGCTTGGCGGCTTTCTGGCCGGCCACCAGGACTTCCCCGGCCATGATGAGGGCCTGGGCCTTTTCGCGGGATTCGGCCAGGCCGCGCGACACCAGGAGACGGTCGAGGCGGAGCTTCATGGGGTGGGGCATGCTTTAGCTTGCCCACCTGCGCAATGCCGTCATGACTTGCGCTGGACGATCAGGTCGGCCAGTTCGTGGAGCCGGGTGGCGCGGTCGCCGAAGGGGTCGAGGACCTGGTGGGCTCGGGCGCATTCCTCTTCGGCCATGCGACGGGAGTCTTCCAGACCGTAGACGGCGGGGAACGTGATCTTGTGCTGCGCGGCGTCCTTGCCGGCGGTTTTGCCGAGCGCTTCGGAAGATTCTTCGACGTCGAGGATGTCGTCCACAATCTGGAAGGCGAGGCCGATGTGCTCGCCGTAACAGGAGAGCGCTGAGTATTGCTCCTCGGAGGCGGAAGCGTAAATGGCGCCCATGCGCAGGCTGGCGCGCAACAGGGCGCCGGTCTTGGCGCGGTGAATGGTCTCGAGCAGTTGGGCGTCGGGAGGCTTGCCTTCGCCTTCGAGATCGGCCACCTGTCCTCCGATCATGCCGCCGACAGTGCCGGAAGCGGAGGAGAGCTCGGCGATGAGACGGGTTTTGCGATCGTCGGAGATGGAGAGCTGGGCGAGCACCTGGAAGGCGATGGTGAGCAGAGCGTCGCCGGCGAGAATGGCCATGGCGTCGCCGAAGACTTTGTGATTGGTGAGCTTGCCGCGGCGATAGTCGTCGTTGTCGAGCGCCGGCAGATCGTCGTGGATGAGCGAGTAAGTGTGGATGAGCTCGAGCGAGCAGGCGCAGGCGGCCACGCCATCGACGGAGGGGGAAACAGCGCGCGCAGCTTCCATACAAAGGATCGGGCGGATGCGCTTGCCGCCGGCGAAAAGGCTGTAGCGCATGGCGCGGTGGATGGTTTCCGGCTGCGTGGTCTCCGGTGGGACCAGGCGGTCGAGTTCGGCGTCCACCAGTTTCTGTTGCTGGGCGAGGTATTCGCGCAGGTTCATGCGTTCTCGGGTTTTTCGGGGTTGAACGGTTCGGCGGCGATCTTGCCCTCTTTGCGGATTAGCATTTCGACGCGCGTTTCAGCCTCTTCAAGTTGTTTGCGGCAACCGTCGCTGAGGCCCACTCCGCGCTCAAAAAGCTGGAGGGAGCGCTCCAGCGAAAGGTCGCCGGCTTCGAGTTCCTTGACGACTTTCTCGAGCTCGTCGAGGGAAGCTTCGAAGGACTCGGCCGGCCGGGCGCCGGTGTCTTGATCCGCCATGGAGCCATTCTAACAGGGGAGCCGCGCGCGGTGACGCCGGCGACGGGCCTTGATTGAGGATCTTTGACTCCGTAATCAGCGCGTGCCAGAATGGCCGGTGGAAGGATCTCTGCCATGGCAATGCGACGTTTGATTGGGGCCATTCCCGTAGTCCTGGCGTCGTGCGCAGCGTTTGGCCAGACGGCCGGGACACCACTGTCCTTTGAAGTGGCGTCCGTGAAGCCTCCGCGCCAATAGCCACCAAAGATGCCTATACAGAGGGCTACAACGCCGGCATGCGGGCGGCTATGGCAGCGCAGGGTCCGCGGATCGTGGGCCAGCGGGTCACCATTATCGACAACAGCCTGAAAGACCTGATCCGGCTGGCCTACCAGGTGAAGGAGTATCAGATCTCGGGACCAGCCTGGATGGCCACGGAGAAGTATGAAATCGCCGCCAACATGCCCGCGGGTGCGAACCTCAGCCAGATTCCCGAGATGTTACAGACCCTGCTGAAGGAGCGCTTCCACCTCAAGCTGCACCGCGAAACCAGAAAGATGGCGGTCTACGCGCTGGTGGTGGCCAAAGGTGGGCCGAAGTTGACCGCCGCAACTGCGCCGGCGAACGGCCGGGGTGGCACCGGCTGGGTGGGTTCGGTGAGTTCCAACGGCCGTGTGGGGGCGAAGGATTCCTCGGTGGCCTCGTTCGCCGACTTGCTTTCCAAGGCCGCCGACCGACCGGTAATCGACATGACGGGGCTCACGGGGTTGTACGATTTCGATGTGAACTACACCCCCTCGCTCAGTGCGACGGCGACAGACGCGGGCGCAACGCTCGAAACAGCAGTGCTGGAGCAACTCGGGTTGAAGCTGGAAAAGCGCGAGATGCAGGTGGAAGTGCTGGTGATCGAGAGCGCGGACAAGGTGCCCACGGCGAACTAGTCGCTGTGTGGGGCAGCCAATCCTGACCGCCGCCGGCTTTTCAGCCGGGAAGATGAAATAACGCTCAATGGATATGCATAAAGCCTTGAAGGATCCATCGCACAACAAGGATCTTCCATCCTCAGCCCAAAGTAGACGCGCCTTTGGCCGTTCCGTGTTGGCGGGTGCGGCTTCCACGCTCTTAGCGAGGCCGCTGTGGCCCCAAGCGGCGGTGAAAACACTGAAGCTCCAATCCGCTACGAACCGGCAGGTCCCGGTTGACTACGTTGGGTTCAGCTACGAAACCGTCCAATTAGCGGATCCAACTTTCTTTGCTGCCGACAATCATGAGCTGGTGGCCCTCTTTCGTGCTCTTTGTCCGCAAGGCGTGCTGCGCATAGGCGGCAACTCGAGCGAATTCTGTTGGTGGCAGACCCGTCCGGACCAACCGCCGCCGCCTGATCCCAGTTCGGCGGGCAATGCCGACAATTGGATGCCACACAGCCTGACCTCTATCCAGCCAGTAGCGGTGGACCGTCTGGCGGGGTTTCTGGACGCCACCGGCTGGAAGGTGATCTACGGTCTCAATTTGGGTACTGGGACGCCGGAACGTGCTGCGGAGGAGAGTTCCTATGTCTCGCGGGTTCTGGGCCCACGGCTGTTGTATTTCCAGATCGGTAACGAACCGGAGTATTATCGCGATGCCAACAATGGCCTCCGCCCGGCTGATTGGAATTTTGAAAAGTACCTTGTGCAGTGGACGGCCATCGCGCGCGCTGTGATCGAACGCGTGCCCGGCGCACGCTTCGGTGGACCGGATGTCGGTTCGGACGGCTCCTGGGTTGTACGTTTCGCTCAAGAGGCGCCGAAGTTGTTTCCGGAGCGCATCGTCGCATGTACGGGCCACTACTACGCCGAGGGTCCGCCCGATAACCCGGCGGTCACCGTCGCACGGTTGCTCGCCCCGGACCTGCGTATTGACCGGGGTCTCGCGCCTATTGTCGAAGCCGCCGGCAGCGCCGGCATCCATTACCGGATGACAGAGGGGAATTCCTGCTACCGGGGAGGCAAGCCTGGCATGAGCAATGCATTCTGCTCCGCGCTCTGGGCCGCCGATTACATGTTGAAGCTCGCGAGCTATGGGTGCGTGGGAGTCAATCTGCACGGGGGCGGATCCAAACAGATCCGGGACGCGTTGGGAGGTCATTTGCCGGGCGAATCGCTGGGCCCCACAGCGGCAACAGTGGCGAAGGAGGGCAGCTTCTATACGCCCATCGCCGGCAGCCGCGAATCCGGCTTCAAGGCGCGTCCTGTTTTCTATGGCATGATGCTGGCCGGCCAGCTTTCGGGCGGCAGGATGCGGGCTGTGACCCTCGATGCCGCTCAAGCCGGAGCAATGGTGTACGCGGCTGATATGGAGAACGGCGGGACGCGCATAGTGGTTATCAATAAGGACGCTTCATCTGATCTGCTGGTTCGCATCCAATCCAGGAGCGGGGCGAGAATCTGGAGGCTCGAAGCCCCGGGCTTGACTGCCACTACCGAAGTCACTTTGGCGGGCGCACCCATAGAAGCTGTTCATCCCTGGAAACCGCGGCGCGAAGAGCGCATCGCGAGCCACGAAGGTTTCGTCGACCTAAAAGTGAGTGCGGCTTCCGCCGTCGTCCTGTTCGCTGATGGTCGCCTGGCTTGATTACGCGCGCCGCTCTCAGTGCGAGCATCCGGCTTCGAGAGCCGCGTACTCGAACGAGATCGGCCGCAGCCCGGAGGGCTGGATCGATGCTGGAAGTTGCCACCCATGGCTCACGCTTTATCACAGCACACGGGTCCGGTGGCACAGAGAATCGCATTCCCACGTCAATGCCCTAAGTAGGCCGTCTTCCCGAGCGGTCCAGAGATCCCGTTCGAGGCGCGCAGCGAAAATTCCCAGTGAAATACAGGCTTTTGTCGAACTTCGCCGGGCGGCACCGCGCCCGACTGCTCCGGCCGGGCTCAGTGGAAGGAAAGCCCACTTCACGGGAGTTTGATGGTGCGAAGGGGATTTCGCGCGAGGAATCGGTTTTCTAAATCCTTCGGCGTTGATCGTGGTCTGGAAAGATCACACCTCAGCGACGAGCGGCTTCTCGCGGTGAATTTGTCTCCATGCTGGTACCCGATGGTGCACATCCAAATATTTCCATGACTCCAATCGGCTGGATGTACCGTTGACTGGACAATCATTTTAGATTTTGAGAGTATTTATTCCTATATGCCCAATGGAGTTCCTGGATCGGCAGGCACGGGAGGTTTGAAATGGGCCTTACGGTGACGCGCCTGCGCCAAGGAGCACGGGCGCTCGGGCGGACCCCTGGAGTTTGGATCCTGGCGGTACTGGCGCTATCGCTCGGCATCGGCGCCAACGCCACGGTGTTCGCCGCAATTCGGGGCGCGATTCTGCGGCCCCTGGAACTCCTACCCGCACGGACGGTTGTAATTGTGTCCGCCAATCCCCGACAAGGGCGGGAACGGGTTCTCACGTCGATGCGAGACTATCTGGCATGGCGCAATCATCTGCAGTCATTAAGGGAGGTCATAGCCTACGAAGCCTCCCGACGAACAGTTTCCGGCGGGAACGAACCGGAGCGCCTGCAGGTAATGCGTGTTTCTGAAGGCTATTTCCGGTTCTTCAACCTTACTCCGGCGCTCGGACGTTTCATGAACCCCGAAGAAAGCCTCAGCGGGCGGGACGAAGTGGCGGTTCTGAGCTATGGACTGTGGCAGCGCCGATTCGGCGGCAGAACCAACGTCGTGGGAGAGAAATTGCAGTTGGATGACGCGGCTTACACCATCATCGGAGTGGCCAGCGCAAAGACCGTTCTGCTCGCCGAGTCTGTCGAAGTCTGGTTGGCGCTCGTAACGGACGCAATGTCAGAGGCGCGGCTCTCCCGCAGCCTGGGAGTGTGGGGCCTGCTAAAGCCGGGCGTCTCGATCCAGCGCGCGCAACAGGAGATCGAGGCTTTGAGCGCCAACCTGGAACGCGAGCATCCGGAAACGAATCAGGGCTGGAAGGGGAATATCCTCACGCCTCTCGACAGTCTCCTGGATCGTCCCAACAGGGTTCTGTTTTTTTGCCTATATGTGATTGCCGCCGGTATCCTCCTGGTTACCTGTACGAATGTAGGCAACCTGATGCTGGCTCGCGCGGTTTCCCGCCAGAGTGAGATCGCGCTGCGGGCCGCATTGGGCGCGAGCCGCAGCCAGCTTGCTCGTGAAATGTTCACGGAGAGCTTGCTATTGGCGGTTCCGGCAGCCGTCATCGGCTTGGTGGTTGCCATGTTGGCCGCCAGGGCTCTGGTGGGCGCGCTGAATAACAATTTGGGAGGCACCAACATAACACTCGACGGCAAAGTGCTGGCTTTTGTTTTGTCCGTCACCGTGACTTCCATTTTGCTCTTCGGTTTCGCACCTCTGTGGTATGGCGCCAGACTGCAGTTGGCCAACTCGCTTCGGGAAGGCGGCAGCCGAGCCGGATTAGGTACCAGAACGCGCAGGCTGGCGCAGATGTTTGTGGTAATCGAAGTGGCCGTTTCGGTCATTGTGATGATCACCGGACTGATCATCACAAAGGGTGTCCGCGCTATCGAGCATCTGGATCCCGGGTTTCAAACCGCAAACATGATTATGACCGACGTGAGCCCGGCGGTCTGGATGTATGCCGACGATCAGGCGGTGCGCAATCTCTACGGCCGGATGCTCGAAAGCGTAAGAAATGTCAGCGGCGTTTCTGCGGCATCCGCCATGAGTATGGTCCCATTTTTTTATGGCGATGGAGCCGCGACCACATTCTCCACCGGAGATCTCAATCAATCCACCCGGCGGGAGCGAATGTCCGGCTTTTATCTCTCCGCGATGCCTGAAAGCATCGAGACGTTGCGCTTGAACCTGGTGCGTGGCCGCGCGATCCTCAGTTCCGACCGGGACAACACGACGAAAGTTGCGGTGGTGAACGAGACCGCAGCCAGACGCCTCTGGCCGGGAGAGAGCCCGATCGGCAAGCGCGTCCAGTTGGATGCTTTAGGAGGATGGTTCAGCGTTGTGGGCGAGTACCGTGACGTGAAGCGGATGAACATCACCCTGCCGCCGCAAGCGCAGTTTATTATTCCCTGGGCCCAGAGTTATCAACGAACGATGGTCCTGGCGATCCGGACCGGCAACTCCAACGCCGCCATGGCCGGTGTCCGGCGGGCACTGAGAGAAACCGATCCCTTCGAACCGTTTGCTTTGCTTACGATGGAGGCAGCCTGGGAGCACAGATTGAACAACGGCCGGGTTATCACTTGGCTTTTCGGGGTCTTCTCGGCCATAGCGCTCTTTCTCGCTGCCATCGGCCTGTTCAGCCTGATCTGGCAGTCGGTAAGCCAGCGCTTCAAGGAAATCGGCATCCGGCTCGCACTCGGTGCCAGCAATCGGTCGATCGTGAGTCTGTTCGTGCGCCAGATGTTTGTTTTAGCTTCCATCGGGCTGGTGTCTGGAGGCACCGTCTCGGTGGGTATCGGCGTCTTGATGAAATCCGTTATGAAATACGCGTTGGCCGATGCGAAAGCCGCAGACCCCGCGGTTCTAGGCACGGCAACACTTGTGATTCTGGGGGTTACGGCCTTGGCCTGTATATGGCCAGCGCGCCGGGCAACCAGTGTCGATCCGGCGGCCGTCCTCCGGGATTGAATATATCCCTGGCTTCGGGCAGGTGTTGACGCTGCCAACGGGGCCTGCACAATGAAGGACGCTCACCACAACGAAAGACAAGAAGAGATTCAATCCCACAGTTTCTTTCCTCCAAATGGATAGACAAATTGGATGGGCGGGTTGTGCAGCCTCATGATAAATCCTCCCTGGTCGCAAAAGTGTTTACCGATTCCTGGCGCTAACAGCCCTTGGCACCACGAATCGGTTGTGAATGCGAAGGGGATTTTGCAACACCGGGGGTTGTTCGGGGGCGCTGGCGGCCCCTCAAGAAATGTTCGATAAAAAAGCTTGACAGGATCGTCTCGCCTTTGTATATTGTACATAGACAGTATACAATGGAACAAAGGGCACCGGCACTGAAGATCGACTTGGCCTCCTCGGAGGCCGCTTACGAGCAGATCACCAGCGGGCTCCGCACCTTGCTGGTGGCGGGTCAGTTTCGCCCTGGTAGCCAACTCCCCACCGTCCGTGAGCTCGCGATAGACCTCGGAGTCCACCACAACACGGTCGCGGAGGCCTACCGCATCCTCGCGGAAGAGGGCTGGCTGGATT
>PLZX01000240.1:0-13762 GCA_003152325.1 Bryobacterales bacterium
AGGTCCCAGGCGAACTCGATGGCGTCGGCCTTGAAGTAGTCGCCAAACGAAAAGTTGCCGAGCATCTCGAAGAAAGTGTGGTGCCGCCGCGTGTAGCCGACGTTTTCCAGGTCGTTATGCTTTCCGCCCGCCCGTACGCATTTCTGCGAGCTCGCGGCGCGCGCATAATCGCGTTTCTCCAGTCCGAGAAACGTGNNACCACCCGGTGGCCGCGGGCGGCGAAGAAGTCGAGAAAGCGCTGTCTGATTTCGTGACCTGTCACGGAGATTCCTTGTGGATGTGGACTAAATTCAATTATAGGGGAGAAGATTCCCAACCTTGGATTCCACTCCAATGCGCCGCTCTACTGGATTTGTACTGCCAGCGCCGATTGCGCGGCACCGTCCGCCGTCTTCGCCAGCAATTGGTAGAGTCCGGGCGGCAGCCCCTGGTTGGGCGCGGAATACAGCGGCACTTGTATGAAAGTCACGCTCTCCGTTGGTGACCCGTCCAGGTTCAGGGTTTGATCGAACAGCGTAGTTCCATCCGGCGCCACAAACTGCACCCGCACCGCGCGGCTTGCGCCCGCCGGCCAGTTCGCCAGTCCCACGCGCGCCTGGGCGCACGGCTTGTACGTACCCGGCGGATCCGCTCCCGGCACCAGCCCGCACGCCACGAAATAGCACGGCACGGCGCAATTTGTCACCTTCTGGCCGCTCACATCCAGACTCAGACTTTCCATCCCCAGTTGCACCGAAGGCACTGGCGCCGGAAAATGGATGCCGCCCGCCACGGTGGCCTCCACCAGCGTGCGACCTTGCGTGAAACCTCCCGAAGAGCCGGATAGCATCGTCGCGGTGCTGGTAACCAGTCCCATCCCGCGCACCAGTGTGCCATTCTCCAGGATCAAGCCGCCCGTCAGATTCGAATAGGTTACGGCATCCTGAAATGTACCGAATGAAGTCTTCCACTCGGCCACATTCCCTGTAGGTTGCAATTCCGCCCCGGCGGCCTGCTGGCCGCTGAAATCGCAGAACAAGTGCAGTTGGCCATCGCCAGAGAGCAGATAGATGCGCTCGGGGCCGGTCCTCGTAAACCAGTACTCGTAGTACAGCGATCCCGGGCCTTCGATCGCCACCACCGAATACGTCAATCCGTTCTGCGTTTCCGTCCGGTCAACCCGCCACGTCTGGTAAGAGCCCGTCACCATCCGGTCGTCGATCCGATACACCCACCTATCCCCCACGTCTAAAGGGAAGTAGCTGCCGGTGGCCAGGGCCGCATTCACCGCCGGCGATTGCGCCGGAAGCGCCGATGCCAGGAGCGCATATCGGGCAAAGGCTTGGGCAGATTGCGGGGTGTCCGTGTAGGCGTTGATGCTGACAATTATTTTCGCGCCACCGACGTTGGCGGCCAAGGCCGCGAAGTCGCTGAACGATGCGCCTCCCTTACCCGCGACGATTGGTTGAGCCGCTGCATTGATATCGTGTGTGTATTGTTTCGCCGCCAGCCGGTCAACCCATGCTGACACAATTTCCCCTGACGCCCAATTGAAAGCCTCAGAATCAGTGCCGCCGGGAAACCGCAGCCAACCGGGCGAAAGGGCTATCAGAAATCGTTGAAAGTTGGCGTCGTAGTACTCGACAGCGTTTTTCATATTGCCATTGAATCCGTTGAATCCCGGATTGAGTGGCGTGGCGGGGGTGGTGACGAAATTCACACTGACGGTCGGCGAATTACTGGTCGCGTTCGGGGAAACTTGGGCGCGCGCTTTTGGTACGCACAAAGTACCCAGGCACAGCCCCAAGGCCAAGGGAATTGCAAAGCACTTGGACCAGTTAGTGCAGTTCATCCTATACCCCCCTTGTATGCCGTAAGCGTGCATGCGTTCTTTGTCTGGTGGGTCATTCCAATTCAAATACGTACCACGGAGGATCTTAGCGCCAATCCTGGAAGTATCTCACAGGTGAAACTGAACAGCAATTTGGAGGATCAGCACGTGAAGCCGAGCGGGACAGTGCCACGCCCATCCAAACACACCGCGTTTCGCGCGCTCGGATCTCCGTCGGCTTGCTTCTTGCTAACGCCGCCGTGTTTGCCGTCCTGGCCAGGAATGTCGGATTCTTGACTCGGGAATATTTTCGCGTCCCCTGACGAGCTGCTACGTTACGCACTTGTTCATGATGTTGCGGAAGCGGGTGCGGCTGATCTGGTGATCGGCCAGCAGCCGACCGTTGTAAATCAACGCGAAACTCGCGTACGGGGTTGGCGCATTCTGGGCATCGCTCCACGACTCGAGATCGACCACCGTGGGCCTGATATGGTATTCATTCTCCGCCGTCTCAGCGATGTCTGCCGCGAATTTCGCGATGTGCGGACACTGGCTTGAGCGGATGATGGTCAGACCCCGCCTATACTGCCGGAGTTTTTGATCCCAACCTTTCTTGAAGGCCGGGTTGCCGGCGCCGTCATCGAGCTTCCGAACAAGCAATTGGTAATCCGGCGGCGCGGTATCGACGGGCTCGAAGCCGTTTGCCAGGAACAGGCGTCGGTCGGCCAGCCATGGACCGTCCCGAACCATGACGGCCGCACCGCTCATGCCCGCCGTTTTCGCATCATCTAGGCAGGCTTCGATCATGACGCTACCCCAGCCCTTTCGCTGGTGCTGCCTGGAATAAACCCAAACGCAGTGGATAAACATGTAGCCGCCGCATTCCACGCCACGCCATGCAAACTCGCCGGGAACGTATTCAATGTAGCCGCTCGGTTGGCCGTCCGGGGTGAGAAGTGTTTTTGCCCGCAAGCCGAACTTGGCGTTTGATTGCAGCCAGCAGTGCTTCTGCTGGCGTCCAGGATGAGTGGGGCTCTTGATCCCGCAGCAGGGCAGTGTGCCGAAGCTCTCTGCATCAACATCAATCAAGCGGGGCTTGTGTATCACGGGAGGCCGGCCTTTCGTGGTCTCTGTCACCTTCGAGTGTACTCCTCCTCGACAAGCGGTTAGAATCAGTTTTGCCGTCCAGGCCCCCCAACATGGAAGCGCGACGAACACTCCGGGACAAACAATGAGTTTCCTCGATAATCTTGAAAACAACCTGAAGGCACTGGAGAGCCGGGAGGAGAAGGACCCGGAGAAGGTAAAGCGCGATCAGGAGCGGCGCGAGGCGGACAGGAACGCAGCGTTGCTGCGGGCACCGCATGTCGAGGCATTGAAGAATTCGGCGTTCACTTCGGAACTGCTGAAGCAGTGCCGGACGGTGGGGCACGGGCAGCGCGTGCTGGTGCAGTTTACCTGGATCGGGGAGAGCTTGCGGCTGGACGCGAAGGCGAAGCGCATGGAATTGACTCCGACGACGAAAGGGATTGCGGTGGTTTTCTGGTTGGACGGCGTGGAGACCGGCCGGACAACGGCAGATCCTCAGGCCGATGATGCGGCGGCTCTTGCCCGGCGTTGGTTGACAGGGCAGTGAGAACCAGGGGGCAGTCGTTGATCATCGGGGACCGGCTGGGCTTGAAGCTGTTCGACTACCACGTGACCGAGAGCGGCTTCGCGGCGGACATGGGCTTCGAGAAGTTCTGGAATGTGAAACGCCGGCTCCTATAGACACGTCTGGGGAAAGGGCCTATACTGGGGGCGGTTTCGGAGTACACGAGGTGATTGGCATGAAAATCCGTTATTGCTGCATATTGGCCGCGGCGCTTGTGTGGACAGGGTGCGGAGGGGCAGAGCGGAAAGAGGCCGTGACGTTTTGCAAGGTGCTGACGCAGAAGCAGGCTGATTTTGCAGCCACCAACGCGCTGGAAAAGGACCTGTTGGGGAGCACGCGCAGTTGGTGCGAAAGCATTGTTGCGGCTGGGTCCGGGCACGGCAAAGATTTGTCTGGGAACGCGGACTCGGCGAAGGAACTGGCTCAATCGGCAAGCCTGGTGAGCACGCAGCTCGGCCAATTGCGCCAGTCGCTATATGACCAGCCGCTGCGGAAGGAAAATGTGGAGGTAATTCGCGCCGGGCTGCTCAGCCAAATCCAGAAGCGGCAGGCCATGCTGCAGGACGTGCGGGCGGCCCTGCAGGGCGCCGCCGCGAACTTCCTCGAGTTTGAGCAGAGCCGGGCCTATACCGGCGATACGTATCCGGGGGGAATCGACAAACTGAATTCGATGCTGAGCGGGTACACGGGCCCGGCCGATCTGCTGGGAAAGGCGATTGCGGATCTGAAAGCGACGTACAAGATCCAGGACGCAGATCTGGGCGCGGGCGGTCCGACGACCTGACGCCACTCACATTGACGGCGGGGTTGGACCCGAGTTCTGCACCGGGGAACAGATGCCGCAGATATGAATACTCGTAACATCCCCGCCAAAGCCATCCATCACTCCTGAAATCAACATATTAATAGCCGGTCACGTGGCTTTCCGCGTTTTGAAAGCCAAAACACGTCCCCGGGATCCGATTTCCTTTGTTCCCACTCCTGGCTGGTGATAGGCTCCGCATGGTGGAAGAGTGTTAGTTTCGGGAGGACATCGATGAACGTGAAATACTTGTTTCTGGCAGTGCTGCTAGGCGTCGCGGCTGCAACTGCGCAGGTCGGCGGCACCGGCACAATTCAGGGTACAGTCACCGACCCATCTGGCGCCGTAGTCACGGGCGCCTCGGTTACCGCAACCAATGTCGCAACCGGAGTTGAAACGGCTCGCAAGACTACCGATGCCGGTTTCTTTGTGCTCCCTCTGCTCCCTGCCGGCGAGTATACCGTTACGGTGAAGGCTACCGGTTTTCAAGTTCAAACTCAAGCGCACGTGATTGTGGAGGCGTTGGCGAACGTTGGCGTGAATCCCAAATTGGAGCTCGGGGCCTCCACCCAAACGATCACTGTGGAAGAACAGGCGACTATCCTGAAGACCGATGATGTGGCGCTCGGTTCCTCGGTAGATAATCGGGTTTACGACTCCCTCCCGCTGGCGATGAATGGGGCTGCCAGGGATCCCTCGGCGTTCGCCGGCCTGGCCAGCGGGGTCAGCAATTACAGTACCCAGGCGGCCGGCCCATCGACCGGCTCCTACAACGGCGGCCAGACCTATCAGAACGAGGTGTACATCGAAGGTCTTCCGCTGACCAGCGCCGGGACGGAGAGTGATACCCGTAATCTGGCGTTCGGCGTTTCCGTGGAGGCGGTGGACCAGTTTCAGGTAGAGACAGCCGGCGCCAAGGCCATGTACGAAGGGCAGGGCGTATCGAACTACGTTTTCAAGTCGGGAACCAACCAGTTCCATGGCGGCGTTTTTGAATACTTCCGGAATACTGACTTCGACGCCCGAGGCTTTTTCGCGTTGACTACGCCGATTGAGCACCAGAATGAATTCGGCGCCAGTATCGGCGGCCCCATCAAGAAGAACAAACTCTTTTTCTACGGCAACTACGATGGATACCGGTTCATTTCGGCTACTCCTCCCGGGTTCCAGACGATCCCTACGGCCGCCGAGCGGACGGGCGATTTCGGCGCCTTCCCCCAGGTGATCTACGATCCCACCAGCGCGACCGGCACCGCCGTGCGCACGCCGTTCCCGAACAATGCGATCCCCGGATTCCGTATCTCAAAAATTTCGCAGTCCTTCCAGTCCTATCTCCCGGACCCGACCAATTCCGGCATTCAGAACAATTACCTCGCGACATTGCCGAACAAGGTCAATAACGACAGCACTACCAATAAGGTGGACTACAACCTTACGGACAAGCACCGGCTCTTCGCCCTCTTCAGTACCGGCAAGTACGCCAACCCCATCGTTGGCAGCCTGACCCCGATTACCACGTCGACGCTTCCCGTCCCGTATACGGATGGCAGGGGCGTGATTGAATACGCAACCCTGGCTCAGATTCACGATAGCTACATCATCACCCCGAGTTTGGTGAACCAGTTCAGCGTATCGCTGAGCCGGTTGTTTATCCCTTTGACAAGCAACACGGCGGCCGGCAATTATCCATCCAAGGCAGGGCTCACCGGTCTTCCGCCGGGAATCGCCAGTACGGGCTTTCCGGATATCAGTTTCAGCGGCAATAACGCTCCCGTGAGCTGGCTCGGAACCAACTCTCACGCCTTCAACGAAGCTCAGAACACGGTTGACGTGCAGAACAACCTGCTTTGGATCAGAGGAAAGCACAATATTACGTTCGGCTTCCAATACCAGACGCTGCAGGACAATGAGAACACTCCGCTCACTGGCACGCAGGCCGGCTTCACCTTCAGCAACAATGAAACGGCCAATTTCAACTCCACCGGAACCCTCATCAGCACCACCGGACTTGGGTATGCCGGTTTTCTGTTGGGGACCGTGGACAGCAGCGTGGTGACACAAAACTCCGTGGCCGAAACCGGGGGACGTTACAAGACGTACGCCGGGTATGTTCAGGACGATATGAAAGTCTCTCAGCGTCTGACCGTGAACCTGGGCCTGCGCTGGAACATCTGGAGTCCGTTCACGGAAGTGAACAATGTCATGTCCTTTTTCAATCCCACGTTGGCCAATCCGCTGGCTGGGAACATTCCGGGTGCGCTGCAAATTTGCGGGTAATGGCACGGATAGCTGCCATTGCCAGACTCCCGTCAAACAGCATAACGTCAATCCCGGGCCTCGCGTGGGGATCGCTTACCGGGTCGGGGAAAAGACCGTCATTCGCGCCAGCTACAGTATCTTTTACTCGCATGCCGGCGGAGTGGGTGGGCGCACGAACGGCCGCCAGGGGCTGAGCCAGGTTGGTTTTAACAACAACGGCAGCCTGTCCAGCGCCGTCACCGGGCAACCCGCCTACAATTGGGCCAACGGGTACCCGGGCAATCCGCTGAACCCGCCATTCTTCAATCCAAGTTATGGCATCGGCTTTATCACCGCGGCTGCTGGGGCTTCGGTTGGTTCCGGCCCGACTACCGCCCAGACCGTCACATACGGCGACCCGAATTTCGGCGGCAAGGCGCCCTATTACGAAGACTGGAGTTTCAACATCCAGCACTCGTTTACGCCGAACCTGGTGTTCAGCGTTGCATACAGCGCCAGCGCCGGCCACTGGCTGCCAGGGGCCGGCGTCGCCGGACCCTTTACCAACCAGATTCCGGCGCAATACCTCCCGCTGGGATCTCTGCTGACGCAAACTTTGAGCACCACTACGCTCGCGCAGGCTCAGCTCCTATTCCCGAGCATCTCGGTTCCGTTCCCGAACTTCACCGGAACCATCGCCCAGGCAGTCAAGCCGTTCCCGCAATACAACGGCATTTCCGATCCGTGGCTGGACGTCGGGAATTCGACGTATAACTCGCTCCAAGTGTCACTCAACCATCGCTTCTCCCAGGGCCTCACGTTCATGGTGAATTACACCTTCAGCAAGGAACTGGACGACCTGGTGGGCGTACGCGATCCAAACAAGGACTTCCTGGAAAAAGGGCCCGGCGCCATCGATCACGCCCATGTCGCCGCCGCCACGTTCGTCTATCAGTTGCCCTTCGGCGCGGGTCACAAATTGACCAGCGGGAACATGGCGCTGAGATCGGTGATGAGCAGCTGGCAGCTTTCCGGAATTTTCACCTTCACCACCGGAGCGCCTTTGGCGATCAACGGCACCTGCACCGGCGGCGGCATCATCGACGCGGTTTGCTTTCCGAACTACAACCCGAACTTCAGCGGAAGCGTGTGGCAGAATGGTTCGATCGGAAGCGGGGGCGCAAGTGTCGCAGCCACGCCCTACCTCAATAAGACAGCCTTTGTGGACCCGCCGATTTACACGGCTGGGAACATTGCACGCTCTGCCCCGCTCGGGCTGTTCGCTCCTCACAATGCGGACCTGGACGTGAGTGTGCGTCGGGAATTCCGCATCCGCGAACGATTGGCGCTGTCATTCCAGGCGGACGCGTTCAATATCAACAACGCGGTCCATTTCGCCGCTCCGGGAACCAATATCGATTCCGCCAGCTTTGGCATCTTCTCAGCCATGGCCAATCAGCCGCGCAAGTTACAGTTCAGTGCCAGGCTCTCCTTCTAATATAGTTTGGGCCGGCTCTTGGATCCATTAACCGGCCCTTTTGTTTTGGAAGCCGGGCACGTTTAACATGGAGTCTGGCTTCCGTGGTAATCATGACCATCGGACACTCCACCCGCCCCGCAGGGGAGTTCGTCCATCTTCTCAAAGCGCACGGCGTCGAACGCCTGGTGGATGTCCGCACCATTCCGCGATCCCGGCACAATCCGCAATTCAACCGCGACCAGTTGCCGCGCACACTGCATTCCGCTCGTATTCACTACAGGCATATGGCCGGGCTGGGAGGGCTCCGCCATGCGCGGCCGGATTCCATCAACGCCGGCTGGCGCAATGCCAGCTTCCGCGGCTTTGCCGACTACATGCAGACTCCCGAGTTTCAGAAGAGTCTGGACGCTCTGATCGAGCTCGCCAAACAAGAGCAGGTCGCCATCATGTGCGCCGAAGCCGTTCCCTGGCGCTGTCATCGCTCTCTGATTGCCGATGCCTTGCTGGCCCGAGGCATCGAAGCCAGAGAGATATCGAGCGCCACCGCCACGCGGCTCCATTCGCTGACAGCCTTTGCACAGGTGAACGGAACCCAGGTCACCTATCCCCAATCCTGAGCCCGCACAGCGCAGCCCTACGCCTGGCGCATCGCTTCGAGCTCAATGGTGATCTTAACTTCGTCTCCCACCAGCATTCCGCCCGCTTCGAGCGCCATGTTCCAAGTGAGGCCGAAATCCTTCCGATGGATCTTCGTCTCCGCGGTCGCCCCGATGCGGTAACCGCCCCACGGGTCTTTGACCTCCGGCGTGGGCCCTTCGACGGTCAGCGTTACCTCGCGAGTGACGCCGTGGATGGTCAGGTCGCCCTTCACCTTCCACTCGTCGCCCTCGTTGGCCACCTGCTTACTGCGGAAGGTCAGCTCCGGAAACTTCTCCGCGTCGAGGAAGTCCGGGCTCTTCAGGTGGGCGTCGCGCTTCTCATCGCACGTGTTGATGGAGGCCGCTTCCAAGCGCGCCTCCAGGCTGGAATTGCGCGGGTTCGAGGCATCGTATGCCAGGCTGCCGGAAAGCTTCGTAAACTCACCGCGCACATTCGACACCATCATGTGCCGGACGCTGAAATGCGCCGCCGAGTGCGCGGAATCAATCTGATAAACCACTTGTGCCATTGCCGATCGTCCTTTCGTTCGTTTTCACACTATTCGTTATCACGAGTACTAGACCCAAAAAAACAGATGTTCACGTCTCGCGAATCGATTCCAGAATCTCAATCAACTGCGCGATCCGTTCCTTGCCGAGGGGGCCCAACTGCCGCTTGTGAAACTCCGCCAGGGGCCGGTCGATCTCTTTCAGCAGGGCGATCCCCTGCGCGGTGATGCGGCTGATGACCACGCGCCGGTCGTCGGTGCCGCGTTGCCGCTCGATCAGTTGCCGCGCCTCCAGCCGGTCGAGCAGCCGCGTGATGTCCGGGTCGGCCGCCACCATGCGCTCGGCGGCCTGCGAACACGTCACGCCCGCCTTCCCCGCCCCGCGCAGAATCCGCAGGATGTTGTACTGCGTCGGCGTGAGTTGGAACTGCTTGAAGAAGTCGGCCTGCCGCTGCTGCAGGAATTCGTGCGTGCGCACCAGGTTCAGCACCGCCTCTTCCTCCAGCAACGCGAACGGCTTCTTCTGGCGAATCTCCGCGGCTAGCTTGGAACCCACGCTTTCAATATAATCGTTACAACGAATATTGTCAAGCGGACTACCTGGAGACTTCTTTCACATACTGCGCCACCTGCGACCCGGTGGCGAACCAGACCCCCGGCTTCGACTTCATGTACTTCACAAACTCATCCAGGTGCTGCATGGGCGCACGGTGCCCGCTGAGATACGGGTGCAGCGTCAGGACGAACAGCGTGCCTTCGCGGTAGGCCCCGTCGAACTCTTCCTTGTACAACTGGTACAGCAGTTCCGGCGACGGCATGTGCCCGTTCTGACCCAGGTACGGCGTTTCCGTAAGCGTCCAGTCGATGGCCAGCTCCACAATCCCCGTATCTTTGCCGCGCGACAGGATCTCGTATGGTTCATCGAGCGCCTGCAGGCTGCTGTCGTAAAGAAAACCCTTCTTCTGAATCAAATCCAGGGTCACCGAGCTGAAGGCCCAGGAGGGCGCACGGTATCCGGCCGGTCGCTTCCCGATGGCCTTCGTCAGGTAGGCGATGGCCTGGTCGAGCAACCGCTCTTCTTCTTCCGGGCTGAGCCGCGGCGGAAACTCGTGGATCCAGCCATGCACTCCCACCTCATGCCGCCCGCTCTTCAGGATGGACGCCAGCATCTCCGGATGCAGCATCGCATCCACCGCCGTCACGAAGAACGTGGCCGGCACCTGGTACTGGTCCAGCATTTTCAGAATCCGCGGCGTGCCGCTTTCCGCTCCGAAATCCGAGGCTGAAAGCGTGGTAGGCGAAGTGGTTCCGTCCCGCAGCAGCGGCGCTTCGGTATCGTCATCAAAGCTCAGGCAGACCGCCACGCGCGCCCCGCCCGGCCAGGATTTCGGCGTCAGCTTCTTCCCCACACGCGCCAGGTCCACAGTCTGGCGAAGCTGCTCCTCGGTCCATTTGGTCCCCGGCTGGTTGCCGCCCTGCTGCGCCCCGGCCCCGAGCGCCCCCGCCAGCGCAACCATCAAGATCTTGTGCATCCGTCCCTCCCTGCCCTCAGTGCGTCATGGCGTAGACCACGTAGTTCACGCCGATGCGGATTCCCAACGCGGCGTAGTGCGCCGGATAATTCGGTTCATCGGCCCACTCCCAGGAATCCCCGATGTCGGATTGAAATGTGATCGCCACCATCAAACGGCCGCGGTCGTCGAAGATGCCCCGCCAGTGGTCGGGGCAGTTCTGGCACTTCCAGCTTCGGCCCGCGTTCACGGAGCCCATGCTCGCCACCTGGTAGCGGTCGTTCAGGTCGTAGACCATGTGGAAGATGGCATTGTCGTTGTCCAGTTCCACGGCCTCGCGGTCCGGAAAAACCTTGTGCATGGTCTGCATGAAAACGTCCCACTCGCCCGGGCCCCAGAAATCGTCGGCCATGAAGAAGCCGCCGCGCAGCAGGTATTCGCGCATGGCCTTGGTTTGCGCGTCCGTCAACTGCCAGTGGCCTGGCTGCACGGCGTAGAGCCACGGCCAATCGTAGGCGTCGCCTTCGTCCAGGTTGATAGGCTCTTCCACCGACCGCACGTGGATGCGCGTCAACCGCCGCAGCGCCTGCACGAAGTGCCGGTCGGCGCGCGGGTAGTCCTGGGTCCAGATGGAATTGCCTTCGGTCCAAATCCCGCGGCTGCCGAATCCCCGGCCGTACCCACCGCCATAACGCCCCCCCGGGGCCTGCGGATACATCAGGCGCGCGAAGGTCCACTCGGTCTTCTCCTGCCAGTCCGGCGGCAAGGGGATGCTGCCGAGCCGATACTCCACACCCGGAAATTCGCGGAACGGCCGCTGGGCATAGAGCGCGCCGATGAGAGCGGCGCTCAGTCCCAACCAGCCGATCGTGCGGAAAGTCATCCCTCGGGTGCCTTCCGTGAGCATATCACTCCCGCCCGCCCGGCCACCCTTCTTTGCTACACTTCGGGAATTGGGGGAGCTCTCTTGCGTAACATCCTATTAACGATTCTGGCCGGGTGCCTTTTCGCCCTTTGCGGCTGCCACAAAGACCAGGCCCAACAGAAAGGTCCCACCGGCCCGCCCGTCATGCCGGTCTCCGTCGCCAAGGCCACGCAGGAATCGGTGCCCACCGAACTGCATGTGGTGGGGACCGTGGAAGCATCCGCCGTGGTGCAGGTGAAGTCGCAGATCGCCGGCCAGCTTCTCAAAGTCAGTTTCACCGAAGGACAGAACGTCAAGCAGGGCGACCTGCTGTTCCAGATCGATCCGCGCCCCTACGACGATGCGCTGCGTCAGGCCGAGGCCGCCGTGGAACGCGACCAGGCGCAGATCACCCAGGCCGAAGCCACGCTGGCGCGCGACGCCGCACAGGTGAAGTTTGCCGAGACCGATGCCGCCCGCCAGGAGCAGTTGAACCAGGAAAAGCTCGCGTCGAAGATGACCGCCGACCAGGCCCGCACCACCCTCGACGTAAGCCGCGCCGGCTCGCGCGCCAGCCAGGCCAGCGTCGGCACGGCCCGCGCCAACCTGGCCGCCGATCAGGCTGCAGTCGCCAAGGTCCGCCTCGACCGCAGTTACTGCGAGATCCACGCGCCCATTTCCGGCCGCACCGGCAACTTGCTGGTGCATGCCGGCAATCTGGTCAAAGAGAATGATGTGCCGCTCGTCATCATCCACCAGGTGGAACCGATCTTCGTCGACTTCGCCGTGCCTGAAGATCACCTCGGAGCGATCCGCCGCTTGAATGCCGGACACGCGCTGGTGGTGCACGCCACTTTGCAGGATGGCTCCGGCCGCGCCGCCGCGGGCTCGCTGGCGGTGATCGACAATACCGTCGATGCCTCCACCGGCACCATCCATTTGAAAGCCACCTTCGAGAATCGCGACTCCATGCTCTGGCCGGGCCAGTTCGTCAGCGTCGCGCTGACCCTCGATACGCTCCGCAATGCCACTGTGGTTCCCTCCGAAGCCGTCCAGATGGGACGGCTCGGCCAGGTGGTCTTCGTCGTCAAGCCGGATAACTCGGTCGATATGCGNNGTCATCGATGGCCAGATGGCCCTCTTTCCCGGCGTCACCGTGCGCGTGGTGGAAGCGCCCAAGGCCGGAGCGGGGCCACAGTGAACATCTCCCAACTCTTCATCGAACGCCCCATCATGACGGTGCTGGTCTGTCTCAGCATCGTGCTGTTCGGCGTTGTGGCGTTCCGCGCCCTGCCGGTGGCGGCGCTGCCCAGCGTCGACTATCCCACCATCGCCGTGGCCGCGGCGCTGCCCGGAGCCAGTCCGGAAACCATGGCATCCACCGTGGCGACGCCGCTCGAGCGCCAGTTTTCCACCATCGCCGGCATCCAGCAGATGAGCTCGGTGAATTCGCTCGGCACCACCCAAATCACCGTGCAGTTCGACCTGAGCCGCACCATTGACGCTGCCGCGCAGGATATCCAGGCCGCCATTTCCGCGGCCGGCGGCCTGCTGCCCACCACCATGCCGCGGCCGCCCACTTACCAGAAAACCAATCCCGCCGACCGGGCCATTCTTTACCTTTCCCTGTCGTCCGATACCCTGCCCGCTTCTAAAGTCAGCGAGTTCGCCGACCTCCTGCTGGCGCAGCGCATTTCCATGGTCGGCGGCGTTTCCCAAGTGCAGGTCTTAGGCGATCAGAAATACGCCGTTCGCGTCCAGGTGGATCCCGATCGCCTGGCCGCCCACAACATCGGCATCGACGAAGTCCAGAAGGCCATCTCCTCCAGCAATACCAACCTGCCCACCGGCCACCTGGATGGCGACAAACAGGCCTTCACCATCGAATCCAGCGGCGGCCTGGATCGCGCGGCGCAATACGGGCCCATCATTGTGGCTTACCGCAACGGCGTCCCGGTCCGCCTGGAACAACTGGGCAATGTCATCGATAGCGTGGAGAACGACAAGATCATCGCGCTGATGAACGGCAAGCAGTGCGTGATCCTCGGCATCAACCGCCAGCCAGGCACCAACACCGTGGATGTGGTGGACGCCGTGAAACTACTGCTGCCCGAATTCCGCCACGAGATTCCGGCCTCTGTGCACCTGGAGGTCGCCTTCGACGCTTCCCAATCCATCCGCAACTCCATTCGCGACGTCGAATTCACGCTGCTGCT
>PLZX01000240.1:13775-15270 GCA_003152325.1 Bryobacterales bacterium
CCATCGTGATGCTGGAGAACATCGTACGCCACATGGAGATGGGCAAAACACGGCGCCAGGCGGCCCTCGCCGCGGCCCACGAGATCGGCTTCACCATCATCTCCATGACGCTGTCTCTGGTGGCCGTCTTCATCCCCGTGCTCTTCCTCGGCGGAATTGTCGGCCGCCTGTTGCATGAGTTCTCCGTCACTATCGTGGTGGCCATCCTGATTTCCGGATTCGTGTCGCTCACCCTCACGCCCATGCTGGGCAGCCGCTTCTTGAAGTCGGAGCACGAGACGCGCCACGGCTGGTTCTACCATCTGCTGGAAAGCGGCTTCAACGGCCTGACGCGCTGGTATGAAGTGACCCTGCACATCGCCCTGCGCTTCCGCCTGGTGACGCTGGCGGTGGCCGTGCTCATGCTCATCGGCACCGGTTATCTCTTCTTCACTATGCCCACCGGCTTCATTCCCAGCCAGGACAGCGGCTTCGTGTTCGGGGTGGTCATCGGCCCGCAGGACATTTCGTTCGACTCCATGGCGCAGCACCTGCGTGCCGTTTCCGCAGTCCTCCAGGCAGACCCCAACGTGCTGAACGTCGGGGCGTTCGGAGGCCAGGGCAACCAGTCGTTCGTCTTCGCCAATATGAAGCCCCGCGACCAGCGGAAACTCTCGGTCGATCAGTTCATCGAATCGCTGCGCCCCAGGTTCTTTGCCATCCCCGGCGTCTTCACCTTCCTGCAGAACCCGCCGCCCATCACCGTCAGCGGCCAGTTCAGCACCAGCGTCTATCAGCTCACGCTGCAAAGTTCCAAGCTGGAAGACATTTATACCTGGGGCCCGCAGCTTATGGCCAAGATGCAGAAGCTTCCCGGCTTCGTCGATGTCAACGACAATGACCTGCAGGTAGCCAGTCCGCAAGTGATGGTCGATATCGACCGCGACCGCGCCGAGGCGCTCGGCATCTCACCCCAACAAGTGCAGGACGCTCTCTTCAGCGCCTACGGCACACGCCAGGTCTCGGTGATCTATGCGCCCGCCGACCAGTACTCCGTGATCATGGAGGTGGAGAAGCAATATCAGAAGACGCCGGATGCGCTTTCGAAACTCTACGTGCGCTCTTCGACCGGTTCGCTGGTGCCGCTTGACACCATTGTCAAGATGCGGCGCCAGGTGGGCCCGCTCAGCATCAGCCATTTCGGCCAACTGCCCGCGACCACCATCTCCTTCAACTTGCGGCCCGGTTTCTCACTGGGCCAGGCAGCCGACCAGGTGGACAACACCGTCCAGGAGTTGCGCATGCCTTCCAGCATTTCCACCAAGTTCCAGGGCACGGTGAAGGAGTTTCAGAGTTCCTTCAGGAACCTTTCGGTCCTGCTGATCGTGGCGATCCTGGTGATCTATATCGTGCTCGGCGTGCTGTACGAGAGCTTCATCCACCCCATCACGATTCTTTCCGGCCTGCCTTCGGCGGTCTTCGGCGCGCTGCTGACGCTGGTGCTCTTCCATAAGGA